>CAZTMY010000207.1:0-4716 GCA_964614895.1 uncultured Anaerolineales bacterium | reverse complement strand
TCGGGCATCTCGAGCATCGTCTCGGACTCGCCCAGCCCAAAAACGCAGTCTGCAGTGTGTTCGTATACCGTCCCGTCGGGACCACGCAGCCGGACGTGACATCGCGTCCGCAAGGCACGTGGCGCTCGGACCAGCAAGCGCAGCTCCAAACTCCCCTCGCCGCTGGCAGAATCGTAGGCAGCGTAGGGCAGGCATCCCACCAGGCGCAAGTCGGGAAGCGTCTCCAGATAGATGCTATCCCAGATGCCCAGCGGCACCAAGCGCGGGCACCAGTCCCAGCCATAGGCAAAACGCGCCTTGAACCAATGCGACCGCGACGTGTGGCCAATCTGACCTTGCTCGTGGGGCGCCTCGGTAAAGACAATAGAGAGCTGATGTTCGCATCCGGCCTGTAGCCAGTCGGTGAGATCGAACTCGTGGGGATACATCATTCCGGCAAAGGACGCCGCGATCTGGCCGTCCACCAGTATGTACCCTGCATAGTCCAGCCCATCAGCGTGGAGGGCGATGCGCTGGCCGACCCAATCCGCCGGCACCTCGACCTGGCAACGATATTCCCAATGGCGATGCTCCACCCACTCACACAGGGGGGCGTTGAGGCCTACGTTCCAATCGGGCAAAAGGCCCGCCCGTCGCAGGTCCTCCTGGACGGCGCCCGGCACAACGGCGGGGATCACAGGCGTCGCCTGGTGCCGCGCCGAGTCAATCCCCTCGGCGCCGGCCGTCCACTCCCAGACGTTAGGTGCCCAACCCACCAAGGACCAATCGAGAGATGCAAGATCGATGCGCATGCGTACCCACTCCCCTTCTGGCCAAGTCAAACGCAAGAACGGGGCGCCAGCTGCGCGCCCCAAGCGAAACGCAAGCTAACACAGAGGCGGGCGCCGCGTCAATGCCCTCCGCTCTCAAAGCAAAAGAGGGCCTCCGAAGAGGCCCCCATAACGGACGAGTTGATCTACCGTTCGCCTAGCTGGCGATCCAGCACGAGCAACGCGTTGCCCTTGTCGCCGGCCAGCTTGAGCTGCGCCACGACGGCGGAGGCGTTGTCCTCCTCCTCAACCTGCTCATCGATGAACCACTGGAGCATGCTCTGCGTAGCACTGTCCTTCTCGGCCACGGCAGCCTCGTACAGGCCATGGATGAGCGCTGTCACATGCTGCTCATGGGCATAGGCGTTCTCAAAGACATCCAGCGGCGATTCGAACTCTTTCGGGGGCTGGTCAATAGCGAACAGCTCGACCCGCCCGCCCTGTTCGTTGACATAGGCGTAGAACTTGAGAGCGTGCTCCAGCTCCTCGCCGGCTTGCTCTTCCATCCAGTGCGCCATGCCAGGCCAGTCAGCCGACTCGAGATAGGCAGCCATGGCCAGGTAGAGATAGCCCGAGTAGAGCTCGTTCTTGATTTGCTCGTTGATGGCAGCTTGTACCTTGGAGCTGATCATGGCATCCTCCCTATGTGGCGGTTGCGTTGCCGGGGACACGTTCGCGGGCCATTTCCTCACGGCACACCGCGCAGATGCCGATCACCTCACAACGCAAGGACTTCACCTCAAAGCCAGACTCCTCTGCGGCGCCGCAAAACGCCTGCACAGGGATCTCGGCGTCGTCGCAATCATAGATGGCGCCACAACGCTCGCATAACAGATGCAGGTGTGGGCGCGTATATCGGCCATCGTAGTGGCGCTCGTCGTTATGCGTCCCCAGATCAAGGACCAAACCCAGTTCAACGAGCAGGGCAACCGTCTTGTACACGGTAGCTAGGCTCATGCTCGGGAACCTGGGACGAAGCTCTTCATAGATGCTCTCGACGCTGGGATGCGCCACGCTGCGAACCAGCGTCTCGGCGATGGCTGTACGCTGGGGCGTGATGCGATGCCCCGCTTCGCGAAGCACCTCGATCATCTGTTGAACGCGTTCAAATTGCTCGCTCATCTTTTTCCTGATATTACCTCTCTACTGATAATCATAGCACAGGAACGCTCTGGTGTCTAGGCTTTATCAACGACGGTTCGCGCGGGCGATCACTCCCGGGAACACGAATCGCCGCTTAGCCGCTGCGGCGCCTGCGTTCCAGGTACATCACCATCGCCGTGGCATTCACGCCGCTCTCCCAAGGCCGCGCGCGGCAGTTTGCCGTGCTGACCCGGTCCCCCTCGCCATAGTACTCGTTCCAGGCGCCGGCATCATCGGCCATGCGTATCAGCCGATCATAAGCTTGCTGTGCGGCGGGATGCGCCAGATGAGTCAAGGTCAACAGCAGCAACCCCGGATCATAGCCCACGCAGCCGACGGTCCCCGGCACCGTAGGAATGTGCCCATCGTCGTACGCCTGGCGCAGCACATCGTTCGCCAGAGCGCGCAGCTCACCGTCGCTGAGCACCTCGCTCCCTATGTACACAGGCAACAACGCCACCGAATGCACAACCATCGGCGCCGGGCGCTCGCTGGGAAGATCTCCCTGGCCAAGACAGACAGGGCACAGGTAGCGTCCGTTGGGCGAACGCTCGGTCCAGCCGAACCAGCCGCAGCGCCCCTCGCAGACGCCATGACGGTGCGTTGGCAGCGCTCCCAGCTCCTCGCGGATGGGCGCGTTGGCGTAGAGGTGACCATCTCGCAAAAAGTGTCGCCTGTAGGCAGCGGCGCTTCGGGCCGCCAAAGCGCGCTGTGCCTCGGCATAGGCGGTAGGCCAGAGCCCCTGCTCCTCAGCCCAATCCGAAAGCCAGGCCCCCGCCTCGGCAAATACAAGCGTAGAGTCTGCCGAGCCCTGTGTTAGCCCAGAGCGAGGATAGAATCCCCCGGCGACATAGGTCTCGTCGCCGTTGAAGGGCAAGAGGCCGCCCCATAGGTGGCGCTGCTGAACATCCCAGCACCACTGCAACATGGGCACGAGTCCTCGGACGAACGCCACATCGCTAGTCGCCTGGAGATAGTCGCGCGCCTGTAGGATCAGATAGCCCGGGCCTTCCACGTCGTCGTTCTCATGGACATGGCGGGCACAATCGGTGCCCATGGATTCAGCCGTCTGCAAGGTGCCAAAGCGAGCAAGCTTGTCCGCACGGAACTGTAGTCCGGCGCGGGCCTCCTCGTACATGCCCAGCGCGAGCATGCCGCGGGAGGCGCCGTATTGGTCACGCACATAGGCCAGCGGGTAGTAATGCCCGGCCATGACGCCGCCATCGCGCGATTGCTGTGCCTTGAGCAAGACAGCCACGTCATCCAGGAGAGCCTCCTCTCGGGCGTCGGCCACGGCGTCCAGGCCCATACGGCCCATCCTGGCATCAGAGAAGCGTTGCCAGGCGTCCTGTGCAGTGGCCTGCATCTGAGCAGGTGACTGGACCACCACCAGCTCGGCCATCTGAGCAAGCGTCTGGTAACTGGTTGCGCCCAGCATACGCAGTGATCCCTCTCCTGGCCCACAGATGAGAGTGAGGGTGCCATCGTCAGCGCGTTCCCATCGGCAGGCGCCGTCGGTCATCATCAGGCAGAACGACCAATGGGTGGCAGGATAGTGAAAGATGGGGGCACCGGGCCGGATCATCGCCAGCCATGCCCCGGCCGGTTGCATGGCCGGCACCAGCTCGGCCCGCTCGTATAGATCCACGCGCCAGCGTATGGGCACGGAGCAAGCCTCAAAGCGGCGCACGTACGCCGGCAACTCGTCGTGGACGAACTCGGTCATGAAGGCCAGGGGAGCACGGCCATCGCTGGAGGTCAACGTGTGGCGCCAGATGGCCGTCCCGGGCAAGCGCTGGGCCACATCCTGGACGCGAACGGGCGTTTCCAGAGTGATGCTCGCCATGCTAGGCGAGCTGTAGGGGGGACCGTAGAGGTAGGCCAGGTTCGGCCCCCGTCCATAGGCCAGCATGAGGCCATTGCCCATGGCATGGACCGCGCCACCATCCTCCTTCGCGCTATCCCACCGTCGCATCGGTTCCCCCCTTTGAGCGAGAGTTAGTGTGGACTTGTATACGTGTGACCTTGGTCTCGTGGCGCATGGTACTCACGAAAGCCTCGCTATCGGGGTCCCAAAACTCGATGACTAACACGGCGTCATGCAAGCGGCCACCCGCGCGCCGCACCACGACGCCCTCGACCGTCTGCGAGCCCCGTTTGAAGGCCACCGTCTCTCCGATGGTCACCGCCTCCGCCCGGATGCGCTCCTGCGTGGCGCGCGAAAAGACGTCGGTTACCGGCCTGCACAGGTCATCCTCGGCGGCAGCGATCCCGAGCCCCGCCGCGATGCTGGTGAACGGGTCAGCCACACGCACCCGCGCCCCCGCAAAAACGCGGCGCACCGTTGCCTGCACCACCGGCACCAGCGAGGAGCCCCCGGTCATCATGACACGGTCGATCTGGCTCGGCTCGAGCCGTGCTTCCTGAAGCACGGCTCGTATGGCCACCTCGATGGTTGATAGGTGATCCACCAACGCGCGTGAGAACTCGGCGCGGGAGATGCGCCTCTCGATCTCGAGATCAAGGTCGCTCAAGCGCACGATGGTCTGGTCCTCATCAGATAGCTCGATCTTGGCGCGCTCGATCTCCTGGAAGAGCCGGAACCCTAGCCCTTTGCGGATGAGCGCCTGGAGGTTTCGCATCGCGAGAGGGGCGTCGCTCTCGCGGACCAGCGCCGCCAGCCGAGCGGCATTGGCAGGCATGGTAAGCTGCGGAATGGTCTGCCAATGAAGTAAAGGCTCCAGCATGCTAGGCGGAAAGGGCA
>CAZTMY010000206.1:0-4752 GCA_964614895.1 uncultured Anaerolineales bacterium | reverse complement strand
CGGGGTGATCCGTCATAAGCCCGTAGGTCACGCCTGATGCGATCAGATACTTGATATTGCGCCAGTCCTCGTGCTTGAGCTCAACCTTGTACGGGATAGAGTCCATCGGGCCATACACCACCGGGATGCCCCGAGCCGCCAGCTCCTTGTAGGTTGCCTCATCATGCACGTCACAGGTGTGCTCCAAGGTGACGTCAAGATCGTACTCGTCAACAAAGCGCAACACTGCGGCAATGTCATCGCTCTTGTGCACATGCACGCGCAAGCGCTCTTGCCGGGATAACAACGCCTTGAGCACCGTCTCTTCGGCCGTGTACGTGACGTCCGCGTCTTCCTTGGCCTCTTCCTTGGCCATCTTGGCACGCACCTCGTGCAGTTTGGCGCGGAGGATGGCCAACGCCCCCATGCGCGTCCATGGACGGCTGCCCTTCCAGTCATGGGTACCCATGGGGTTGTAGCCAAAGGCTGCCTTGATGCCAGCGCGCCGGATGAGAGCGCTGCTGGTATCATGCCCATAGTTGCGGATGAGCGCCGACTGGCCACCGATGATGTTGCCGCTGCCTGGCAACACGCACGAATAGAGCACACCCGCCTCGATAGACCCGGCAAAGGAGTCATCATCCATCTGCACCGAATCGAGCACATCGGCGTGGGCCAGCATCGGATCCATCCTGTCGTTGGCCTCAGCTTCGGCCTGCGGCTCTCCGCTACGGATCAGCCCCATATGACAGTGGGGGTCCACAAAGGCTGGCGTGATGACGGCGTATTCCCCCAAGACATCGCCCTGGGGCTCTGTGCCAACGTCCACGATGCCCGTCTCGTCCCAGGAGACACAGGCATTTTCCAGCACCGACTCGCCAGTGTACACGATGCGCCCACGCACTGAACCAATCATAATACCCTCCCAGATACCGTGACGCCCTACCTGCCCCTTGCTCTGCGAACGGGCCCGCAAGCCCGGCGCAACCGCGTGCAGTCTAGGCCCAGCCCACGGGAGGCGCAAACCAAACGTGGGCATATGCGAGGCCCGGAAACAGCAACGGCCTCTGACACGCGACGTGTCAGAGGCCAGCATGCCCCCACGGGAATTCGAATCCCGGTCGCAGCCTTGAAAGGGCTGTGTCCTAGGCCTCTAGACGATGGGGGCTCGATCAGAATTCGATTCTACCATCGGCGGATAGGCCAGTCAAATCCCGAGCCCACCCTACATTGTACATCCCCCGGCAAGTTACCCTGGTCACCGCGGACTACCGCCACATGGTCACCTAGCGCCCGTTTAGGAAGGCGTCGCAAAATCATCCCCGCCGGCATGTGGAAGCCGCTGCGCCCCCAGGTCACAGAAGCGAACTTGCTCCAGATCGCTCTTGATCTACTCCGTCTGCCACACGAGTTCCCGCGAGGACAAATCCAGGCTGTCCCCTGCCATTCCGATGCGCGTCAGATGCCCCGCTCCTTGGCAGCGTCTTCATTTGATCGGACACGCACAGCCCCTTGCAGTCGCCGGTACGTCGGCCTACGATGGGTACCGTGCAGCATTGCACTAGGCAAAGAGATCACACGATGAGGATCGACCTTTTGCCAGACATCGAACAGGTGGCAGCCTACAACCACGTGTCATGCTTGCGTACACGAGGGTGCGGCAACCACTCGCGGTGAAGGAGGTTCACCATGCATTGTGCAGACGTGCGGGGCTTTAACTACGATGGATCCTGGGGCACTAGCGCCCTCGACCTCTGGCAGCACCATGACCACGGCACCATGGCTGTAGAGGTCGCGCGAGGCAAACGCTACTTCCCCGGGTGGAACCTTTGCCGCTGGTGGCTCTCCCAGCAAGCCTATCAGCGCAACCCGGCACGATTCCTTGCCAATTTCGAGGCGGGCCTAACTCTCTTTGCCCACCACGACATTCTCGTCATGCCCTTGCTGTTCAACCGCTGGCGTGACCCCGTCTGTGACTTTGGCGGCGTCTCACTCGAGCACATCGCCCCAGGGCTCAGCTACGGCACCACCAGCGACGACCTCTGGCAGTACGTCGGTAACGAGGCACCTCGGAAGCCGGCGCCCATCCAGCACCTGTTCGACGCCTACCTCCGCGACGTCGTCGGCACCCACAAAGACGACAAACGCATCTACGCCTGGGACCTCTGCAACGAGCCGATGATGGCGCCCTACCTCGAGGACGACGACAGCCCCATCCGCGCCGCCGAGCTCCGCTGGCTCACCTGGACCTATCGCACATGCAAGGATGTCGGCGCAACCCAACCGCTGACTATAGGCAACTTCCCCCACATGAAAGCGCTCGAGCTCACCGAGCCCATCAGCGACTTGCTCTCGACGCATCCCTACTATGTGTGGAACCGCGAGGGAGCCAGCAAGGCCGAGTTCGAGGCGTCGCTGGACGCCTACGTCGCCTTTGCCGAGAGTGTCGGCAAAGAGCTCCTCGCCTCCGAGACCGTCTGGGGCGCCGTCGAGGACGCCAAACGCGTCGAAGTCCTGCGATACACCCTGGGCGAGCTCCGAAAGCGAAACATAGGCTTTGTCGTCCACGCCCTTCAGCATAGCCTCGTCGCTGACCTGCACTATCCTGCCTATGGCCCCATTGGCAGCCCCGAGACGCTGCATTTCGTCAACCCCGACGGCAGCCTGCGTCCCGGCCACGACGCCTGGAACGATTACGCCTAGCCGCTACCCATCCCACAGGTGGAAACGACCTTGGGCGCCCGGGAGATCCCTGGACGCCCAAGCTTCGTTCGCAATGTTGCGCGACGCGCCCAGATCAGGGCACGCGGTCGGCCAAATCCACCACCCAATCCGTGGTGTTGAAATGCGTCCCGCGGTACCCGCTCGACTCGCGGATCCCTAACGTTAGCTTGGTCTCGTCGCGCGGACGCACCATCTTGAGTACGATCTCGTTCTCGCCCTCGCGCAGCGTCACGTTCTCGTGCACATTGTTGAATGGGCTCCACCAGGTGGCCTCGTCAGCCTCGCCCACCAGCTCGCCGTTCACCCACAGACGATAGCTATCCGTATTGCCCACACCGATATGCACCTTGCGCTCGGTGGGCGAGATCACCGTGCGCGCCAGGTAGAACACCAGCGGCCCTCGCAGCCCCACCAGGCAGGAGGGATCCACCACCCGCTCGTAGGCCGGCACCACCGCACGCACGCCTAACCGCTCGGACCACGTCTCGAACAAGGCATCAGCATCCGCCACCGGCTCGGGGATATACTCGCGGCCCAGCGACACAAAGTGGTGGTTGAACCGACGCCGCCGCCCCGCCTCCTCCGAGACATAATCCCCAGGCACGGCGTCAAAGTGTACACCGAGAAGCCGCCAGATCTGTGCGCCAGCCACACCAAAGGTGTACTCCAGATCGCCCAGCCGCGCCGTGAACAGGTTCTTCTGTGGCCAGATCTCCACGTCCTCCGGGGCATGGAGGGCCACCCGCACTTGGCGACGCTGCGGCCCCACCTTGGCCCGCGCCGGCGCGATCACCCAGCCATCAGGTCCACTGATGCTCAGTTCGCCCTCCGGCACAATCCCCTCCACACGCACCGTCACATTGACGGTATCGCCGGGCGCGGCCTCGGGCAGCCCATCGTATGTCACCGACAGCCGCGTCTCCGGAGCCACGGCGGTAGCAGGCAAAGGCTCCAGAGCAGGCGCGCCGCCGATCGTGCAATCAGTAGCGCACTGCTCCGCCAGCAGAACTCCCACCCGGGCCGTATCACGCGCCAAGGCGCTGAGAGTCATCTCGGGGCGGTTGTACTGAATGCCCATCACCAGCTCATCGCCCACCGGCTCGGTGATGTTCGCCGGTAAGCCGCTCGCCCCCTGCAGTTGCCCGATAAAGGCGCCGGCCGAGGCCAGCGTGCAATCGGTATCATAGCCGCACTTGAGCGCGGAGAGCAAGGTCTGCACCATATCATTCTCGCCCCACAGCAGCCCAATGAAAGTGAAAGGCACGTTGATCTGGCTGTCGCAGGCCTCGGGGTGGCCCGCCATGAACATGACGCGGTCCCGCGTCTCCCGCAGGCTGATGCCGGCGTCGTAGCAGCGGAAGACCTCCCGCGTCATGCGTTCGATGGGGCTGCCTTCTGGCAAGTAGTGGATGAACATCCCCGTCAGCCGGCGCACGTCGTCCACAAAGAACGCCATGGACGCCATGGCGGCGAACATCATCTCCGCGCCCACCGACTGCTCGGTGTGATCCAACGTGCCATCCATATAGGCATACTTGGCCGCCAAGTCAGGAGCCCCGGGGAAAACATAGCCCCAGATCTCGGAGCGGATGGGGCAGCCCTCGCCCGTCTCCCAGAACTGGTTGGTGAACCGGCCCGACATGGGTGGATGAATGCCCAGCCGCCAGTTGCGCCGAAAGATGCCGTACTCGTTGAACGGGTACCAGCAGCCCTCCAGCCAGGCCTGCGCCAGATCGTCTGAGGTGAGGGCTGCGCCCTTTTCCTCGAGAACCTTCAGCCAGAGCACCTGCAGATCCAGGTCATCGTTGGGCGGCATGGTCTCGGGGAACATCTCCTCGGGCGCGATCTCGATATAGGCCTTGGTGCCCTCAAACCGCGCGCCGATGGCGCCCCCCGCCGACTTGCCGATCCACCCGCCGAGGACCTTATCGAGATAGACATCATAGTCCAGATACATGTGTCAGTCCTCCATACCTACGTAACTCAACCCATTTCCGCTCGCACCAGGGGACAACGAGAGATGCTTGCCGCGCACGATCCCATACAGCG
>CAZTMY010000205.1:0-4758 GCA_964614895.1 uncultured Anaerolineales bacterium | reverse complement strand
GCGAGCGGGTACGGACTTGGGACTCGTGCATGTATGCTGGATTCACCGTGCATGCCTCGGGACACAACCCGCGCCCCGATCAGGCCGCTCGCTGGCGGCAACGGGTGATGCACAAGTTCAGCTATCTGCCGCTCAACGTGGATGCCTATGGGTGCGTGGGCTGTGGGCGCTGCGTGGTCAACTGCCCGGTCAATCTGGATATCCGGCGCGTGCTTGCCCGCGTCCTGGAGGCGTCGCGCGTTGAGGCCGAGGAGAGTGCATCGTGAGTGCCGGTCACCCCCATATTTGCCGCTGTGCTGACAATATCTATGTGCCACGCAGCATGAAGATCCTGCGTGTCATCGACGAGACCGACGATCGCGAGATCAAGAGCTTTGACCTGATTCCCGTAGATGCCGCGGCAGCGCCGTTCCGCTTTGTGCCCGGGCAGTTCTGCGAGCTTTCCATCGTTGGTGAGGGGGAGGCGCCATTTGGTATCGCGTCGGCGCCAGTGGAAGAGGGCTTTGTGCGGTTCACGGTCAAGCGCGTTGGCCGTGTCACGTCGCGGTTGCACAGCCTGGCGCTCGATGCCGTCATCGGCATGCGAGGGCCTCTAGGCAATGGCTTTCCCCTCGATGCCTTTGAAGGGCATGACATCGTGGTGATCGGCGGTGGCTTTGCCTTCACCACGTTACGCAGCTTGCTGATTGAGATGATGCAAGAGGGTCAGCGTGAGCGCTATGGCAAGCTAACAGTCGTCTATGGCGTGCGCGAGCCTGGCTTGTTCCTGTATCGTGAGGACCTGGCAATCTGGCAGGCGCGCGATGACGTCGAGGTGCTGTTGACGATCGATGCGCCCGTTCCCGGCTGGGACGGGCAGGTAGGCTTTGTGCCGCAGGCTGTCCAAGAGTTGGCGCCCTCTGCCGACAACTCGGTGGCCGTGATCTGCGGTCCGCCGATCATGATTCGTTTCACGTTGCCTGTGCTGCTGGGGCTAGGGTTCAGGCGTGAGGCCATTTACACGTCGCTGGAGAACCGGATGCAGTGTGGCGTCGGCAAGTGCGGACGCTGCAACGTGGGTCACAAGTACGTATGTATCGACGGACCTGTGTTCAGTATGGCCGAGCTGGACGAGCTGCCGCCCGAGTACTAGCGCGCGTGAACCATTGGGGAGGAGCGTGAGTCGTGTTCACCGATCTGAAGGTCAACGAGTTTCTGGATGCGTTGGCTTCCAAAGATGCAGTGCCAGGGGGCGGGTCGGGAGCGGCATTGGCTGGTGCCTTGGGCGCGGCGTTGGTCAGCATGGTGTGCAATCTGACCATCGGCAAGAAGGGCTACGAGGACGCGTGGGAGCCACTGACTGGCGTGCGGGAGCGCTCCGAGGCCCTGCGGGCGCGTATCGTGGAGTTGCTCGAGGCGGATACACAGGCCTATGCCAAGGTGATGGAAGCCTATCGGATGCAGCGCGGGACAGATAAGGCCAAAGCGGCGCGCAAGGAGGCCATGCAAGCCGCTCTGCGTCACGCAGCCGAGGTGCCTCTTCAGATCGCCGAGAGCTGTGGCGAGGTAGTAGATCTAGCCTTGCCCGCTGCAGAGATGGGGAATCGGTGGGCTGTCAGCGATGCCGGGGTCGGTGCCTTGCTGGCCGAGGCCGCTATGCATGCAGCCCTGCTGAACGTGAAGATCAACCTGGCTAGCATCGATGACGCGGCGTACGTGCAGGCCACCCGCGACCGTATCTCGGCCATGACCGAGGAGCGCTCGCGCACCAAGGATCGCGTCCAGGTCGTCGTGGCGGAGGCTATCAAGGGCTAGGGCGGACCGCTGGGTGAGGAGTGTGGAGAGATGACTGCCGAGATTCTGAACGGACGAGCGGTCGCCAAGACGATCGAAGCCGAGCTCAAGACCGAGATTACCGCGATGGGCGAATCGGGCGTTGTACCCGCCTTGGCCGTCATGCAAGTGGGGGAGGATCCGGCGTCGGCCTGGTATGTGGGCCAGATCCGCAAGAGTTGCAAGCGTGTTGGCGTCATATTTCGGCTCGAGACTTTGCCACGGAATGCAACTGCTGAAGCGCTTGCGGGCGCTCTGGAAGGTCTCAACCAGGATGCGGGCGTACATGGCGTCATCGTGCAGATGCCTCTGCCTCGTCACCTGAGCCAAGAGATTGTGACCGATACGCTGGATCCGCGCAAGGACGTGGATGGCATCCACCCTATCAACGCAGGACGCTTGTTCCAGGGCGGCAGCCACTATTTCGCGCCAGCTACCCCGGCTGGCGGTATGGAGCTGATGCGACGGTATGGCATCGAGCTCAAAGGCAAGCGCGCGGTGATGGTGGGTCGGAGCAACATCGTCGGTCGTCCCATGGCGATGCTCATGCTGCACCAGCATGCTACTGTCGTGATCTGCCACTCGCGGACTCCAAACTTGGGTGAGGAGACGCGCAGGGCCGACATCCTGGTGGCGGCTGTGGGACGTCCCGCCATCATTGGTAAGGATATGATCCGGCCGGGCGCTGTGGTGATAGATTTTGGCGCCAACGTGGTGGATGATCGCCTAGTCGGGGATGTGGATTCCGAGGCTGCCATGGAGGTGGCCTCCTACGTGACGCCGGTGCCCGGAGGAACTGGCCCAATGACCAACGCAATGCTCATGAGGAATGTCGTATCGGCGGCCAAGCGACAGCACGGCCTCTAATATATCGGCTGCGACAGTGGTGGGCGGTGCCTTTGATGGAGAGGGATGTCGCCAACCAGAGCACAGGAGGGACCCATGAAGACGGACTTGCAGATTGCCCAAGAGGCAGAGATCGTACCGATTACGGACATCGCCAAGCAGGCGGGCCTCGCCGAGAGTGAACTGGAGCCTTATGGCTGGTACAAGGCCAAAGTCCATGTGGGCGTTCTCGAACGGCTGAAGGACAGAGCCCCTGCCAAGTACATCGATGTCACGGCCATAACGCCAACACCTCTGGGTGAGGGCAAGACCACCACCACAGTTGGCCTAAGCCAGGCACTGGGTAGCCAGCTCGGCAAGAGGGTGTTCACCTGCATTCGCCAGCCGTCCATGGGACCGACCTTTGGCATCAAGGGTGGCGCTGCTGGCGGAGGCTACTCGCAGATTATCCCTATGGAGGACTTTAACCTGCATCTCACCGGGGATATCCACGCGGTGGGTGTAGCGCACAACCTCGCTGCTGCCGCTCTCGATAGCCGGATGATGCACGAGCGGCGTCTGAGCGACAGAGCGCTGGAACGTGTGAATCTACGGCGGTTGAACATCGATCCCTACTCTATCCTCTGGAACCGGGTGGTCGATGTTGAGGATGCCGCCATGCGCGAGATCATCACGGGGCTTGGCGGTAAGCGTAACGGTGTCATCCGCGAGACGGGCTATGATATCACCGTCGCCAGTGAGGTGATGGCGATCCTTGCCCTGGCGACGAGCTGGAAAGACCTGCGTGAGCGACTCGGACGCATTACCGTGGCGATGGACACCAGTGGCAACCCCATCACGACGGAGGATCTTGGGGTAGCGGGGGCCATGACGGTGCTGATGCGCGATGCGCTCATGCCCAACCTCATGCAGACTTTGGAAAAAACGCCCGCCTTTGTGCATGCGGGTCCGTTTGCCAACATCGCCCACGGCAACTCGTCGGCGATCGCTGACCTGGTGGCAGTCAAGCTTGCCGATTACGTCGTGACTGAGTCGGGCTTTGGCGCTGATATCGGCATGGAAAAGTTCTTTGATATCAAGTGCCGTGTCACGGGGCTGATCCCTAACTGCGTAGTGATGGTGGCCACGGTGCGTGCGCTCAAGATGCATGGCGGTCTCGGGCGCGTGGTGGCGGGCAAGCCGTTGCCTGACGAGCTCACGCAGGAGAATCTAGAGTATCTCGAGAAGGGGTGTGCCAATCTGCGGGCTCATGTCGCCATCGCTCGGAGGTTCGGCGTGCCCGTGGTGGTGGCGATCAACCGCTTTACTACGGATACCGACAAGGAAATCGAGCTGGTTCGCAAGATCGCCATCGAGGCGGGCGCTGAGGATGCGGTGCCTAGCGAGCACTGGGCCAAGGGTGGCGCCGGCGCGCGCGATCTGGCAGAAGCCGTGCTGGCCGCTTGCGACAAGCCCAGCGACTTCAAGTTCTTGTACCCGCTGGACATCCCCATCAAGGAAAAGATCGAGGCCATTGCGACCAAGGTCTATGGGGCCGATGGCGTGGACTATTTGCCGGATGCTGAGGCCAAGATCAAGCAGTATACCGCCTTGGGCTACGATGATCTACCTATCTGCATGGCCAAGACGCACCTTTCGCTTAGCCACGACCCGGCGCTAAAGGGCGTGCCCAAGGGCTGGCGGTTGCCCATCCGTGATATTCGGGCGAGCGTTGGCGCGGGCTTTCTCTATCCGCTTTGCGGTGAGATGAAGACCATGCCGGGGCTTCCCCGCCGTCCAGCATTCATGGACATCGACATGGACGAGAATGGTGTGATCAGAGGGCTCTCCTAGGACAAGGGCTGTGGCAGTGGAAGAGCGTCGGCACTGGAAGCGCCGACGCTCTTGCTTGTTTAGAGGTTGCCGGTGGAACGATATTCACTTGGCCTTTACGCATGGGTCTCTACTCTGAGGTATCCTACAGGCGATGGGCATGAGCGCACCTCGGCCATGTCCCTTTGGAGGGGGAGCCGTGTCAGCCGTCGCCCATTCCGATCGGGGCTCGGCGGCACCGCTCGGACGTCACCGCTCCGCGACGCCCGAGGGAGGCTCCTCCTCTTT
>CAZTMY010000204.1:0-4777 GCA_964614895.1 uncultured Anaerolineales bacterium | reverse complement strand
ATCAAGTAAGGTCGGCAGCTACCTCGGCCACGCTATCGCTTGCGCTCACAGCCATGATATGTCATGATCAGGCTTGTCCACGCGATGGCAGTTACCCATCCGAAAGGAACCGATCCTATGTTCATCGACATCCATGTGCACACCCGCATGATACCCGGACCGAGCCGAAACGGCAAGCAACCCTATGGGACACCGGCGCAGCTCATCGAGCGATACGATGCCATTGACGTTGAGCGTGCCGTCGTGTTGCCTGGGGTCAGCCCCGAGTGCTCCTATCAGCCACAATCCAGTGAGGAAGTGCTAGCCATTGCCCGTGAGAACGACCGCTTCATCCCCTTCTGCAACGTCGATCCGCGGGCAGTGGCCAACAGCCCCAGCGCTGATTTGGGACCCATCCTGCGTCACTACAAGGAGCAAGGCGCCAAGGGCCTAGGCGAGATCACCGCCAACCTGCCTTTCCTGGACCCGATGGTCCAGAACCTATTCCGCCACTGCCAGGAGGTAGGCCTACCGGTCACGTTCCACATCGCACCGGCCGTAGGCGGCTTTTATGGGCTCTATGACGATCCTGGCTTGCCCCAGCTCGAGATCACCTTGCAGCGCTTCCCGGATCTCATCTTCCTCGGGCACTCTCAGCCGTTTTGGGCCGAGATGGCGCCCCTGCCGACGGTGGGCGCGCGCGCGGGCTATCCTGATACGCCCATCACCACCGAGGGGGCCATCCCCCGGCTCATGCGACGCTACCCCAACCTGTGCGGCGACCTCTCGGCCAACAGCGGCTGCAACGCCCTGGCGCGCGACAAGGCCTACGCGGCTCGCTTCCTCACCGAGTTCCAGGACCGCCTGTTCTTTGGCACCGACATCTGCGCGCCCGATACGCCAACCCCTCTGGTAGACCTGCTCCTTGGCCTGCGCCAGTCCGGCGCCATCAGCGAGACGGTCTTTCAGAAGGTGGCCCGCGAGAACGCCATTCGCCTGCTGGGCCTGTAGATTCGCCGACAAGCGCACGCGGGACTGACCCAAACTGTGGGTCAGTCCCGCGTTGCTTTCAGAGGAGGTGAGCTTACCCGGCGGCAGCGCGCTCACGCAGAGCGCGGGCCATGCGGCGGGCCAGGTTCGTCACCGTCTGCAGGCCCACTACATCCTCGGAGGCCTGCCCCACCACCGCCGCGCCGGAATGGCTGTAACGCGGCCCGTCGGACAGGGCGTGCATATCCTGCTGCAAAAAGTAGGTCTGCATGTTCTGCAGCGTCAGCTCCTGACCACCGTTGCGAAAGCCGCCGCAGGCGATACCGGCGCCCAGCTTGCCCGACAACGCAAAGGATTCGCCCGAGCGAAAGATGACGCTGCGATCCATCAAAAGCTTGAGCTGGGCCGAGACCATGCCCATGTACACCGGCGAGGCCAGGATCAGGCCGTCGCAGGCGCGCATCTGCTCGGCGATGGGGCCCATGTCGTCGTCGTGGACACAGGTGCCGTATCGGCAGCGAAAACAGCCCTCGCAGGGATGGATGGTCAGACCGGCCAACGAGACGTAGGCCGTCTCGACGCCCTCCTCTTCCAGAACGGACAGCGCGTGCTTGAGCGCGAACGCCGTATTCCCCTCGGTATGCGGGCTACCGGAGATACCCAGAACCCTCATCTGATCGGTCCTCCTCTGGCGTCCTTGGCGACATAGCGGCGCTCAGTATACCACCGGGCACCGAGACCTTGCCAGCACCGCCCTGCGCGCTATACTCAGGGCCATGTACGGCCCTTCAGATCGTGAGGAGTCTACCCATGACCACCATCCGCCGCTTGTCGCTCGCCGAGCCATCGTCGCCCGCGCTGATCGCCGCGGCGCGCCTCTTCAACTCCGAGCTAGAGCGCCACGGCGCCGCGACGCTGCCCACCGAGGGCGGCGGACCCGCCCTGACGCTTTCGCTGCGCCCTGGCCTGCCCCCCGAGGGATACGTCCTACGCGATGGACCCGAGGGCAGTCTGGACTTGGCCGGTGCGGACCGTCGCGGCCTGGTGTACGGCGTGGGGCGTGTCCTGCGGGAGGGACGATTCGAGGGCGCTGACTGGCTTCCGGGTACCTGGCGGGGTACCGATCACCCCGCTCTGCCGGTGCGGGGGATCTATTTCGCCACCCATTTCTTCAACTATTACCACGTGGCGCCCATCGAAGAGATCCGACGCTACGTCCAAGAGCTGGCGCTGTGGGGCATCAACGTGGTGGCGGTGTGGTTCGACATGCACCATTTCCGTGGCATCGACGACCCAGCAGCTCAAGCCATGCTGGACCGTCTGCGGGCTATTCTCCAGGCCGCGCGGGACGTCGGGCTGGACACCGCCCTCACTACCATCGCCAACGAAGGATACGACGACAGCCCGCCCGAACTCCGCGCCGACTGGACCGCGGGCCACAACGGCTACCACCACCCGCCAGGTGGTCACTACCATCGCGAGCTGTGCCCCAGCAAGCCCGGCGCCGTCGAGCTGGAGCTGCGTTGGGCAGCCGAGCGCCTGGACGCCTTTGCCCCGAGCGCGTGCGCGCGCACGGGCATCGACTACCTGTGGCTCTGGCCGTACGACCAGGGCGGCTGCACCTGCCCGCAATGCGCGCCTTGGGGCGCCAACGGCTTTCTCAAGATCGCCGAGCCGCTGGCTCGCCAGTTCAAAGAGCGGAATCCCCGGGGCAAAGTGCTGCTCTCCACCTGGTATTTCGATCATTTCATCGAGGGCGAGTGGGAGGCGTTTGACGAGGCCCTGCCGCATCGGCCAGAGTGGGCCGACTATCTCATGGTGGACGACGCCGTGGATCTGTTCCCGCCCTACCCGCGCAAACACGGCGCCCCGGGCGGCCTGCCCATGGTCGGCTTTCCGGAGATCAGCATGTTCGCCAACTGGCCCTGGGGCGGATATGGCGCCAACCCCTACCCGGCGCGGCTGCAGCGCTATTGGGACGAGGCGGGGCATCTGCTCTCGGGCGGGTTCCCTTACTCGGAGGGCATCTATGAGGACCTGAACAAGGTCCTGTGCGCGGGGCTGTACTGGGACCCGGCCCGACCGGTGGCCGAGACGTTGCACTCCTACCTGGCCTACGAGTTCGGGGCCGAGCACGCGGACGATCTCGCGGTCGCCGCCCGGGCCATGGAGAATGCCCTACCCCACCATCTGGACTATCGCGCGGACCCGCCGCGCGTGCACATCACGGATATGGACGAGGCCGCCCTCGCTTGGGAGATCGTCTCCGGAGTGGATGCGGCGTTGCCGGCGCGAGTGCGCGCCGGTTGGCGCTGGCGCGTGCTCTATAACCGGGCGCTCGTGGACGCCGAGCTGGCCGCCAGCGCCGGCGTCCTCACCGATGCCTGCTATGCCGCCGCGGCCGAGCTGGCCCACATCTACCACGCCGGGCGGGAGGGCATCGAGGGCTCGGTGGCGCCGCCGACGCGGGAGATGGTGACCAGGATGAGAGAAAGATAGGAAGCTCGCCATGCAACCCATCACCGTCACCGCCATCGACCTGTTCGACATGCTCGATATCCCACCTCTCGGCTATGGCCCGGATCAATGGAGCCGCTGTTTTGCCGACATGGCCCACGATGGCATCGAGATGGTCTGCGTACAGATGTCAGTCATGCGCGACCGGGCCAGCTACCCCAGCCGCGTCGTGCCCAACAGGCTTCCTTACGACTGCCTCGGCCTCGTGTTCGACCTAGCCGCGCGTCACGACATGCAAGTGGTGCTGGGCCTCGCGGACGTCACCTACTTTCGCCAGTTCCAGGATAACGCCGGCTGGTGGGATCCCGAGGTCGATCTAGACGTGAACCTGCGCGTGGCGCCCGAGCTGAACGCCCTCTACGGCGACCACCCCAACCTGTGGGGCTGGTACATCCCGCACGAGACCGGCGACCGGGTCCACCGGGGCGACGTGATGCATATTCTTACGCGCCTGCCGCGTTACCTCAAAGAGCTGCGGCCCGACCTACCGGTGGCCCACGGCCCCTGGTTCACCTCGCGGCTGACGCTAGGCGACGCCGCCACCACGCCGGCCCAGTTCGCCGACGAGTGGGATGCCATGCTGCGCCAGATCGAGGGCATCGACGTGTACGCCATCCAAGACGGCACCGCCCCTGACGACGAGATGGCCGACTGGTACGCCGCCGCCGCGCCCGTGTTCGCGGCCCATGGCGCCGAGCTCTGGGCGGTGAACGAGGCCTTCCCCCGGGGGGAAGGCACGGCCGACGTAAACCACGCCATCACCTGGGAGCACCTGGCGCAGCGCATTCGCATCACCGATCGTTATGTCAAGCGCCACGCCGTGTTCGACTATCCGCACTATATGAACCCGCGGTCGCCGGTTGCGGGCGCCGCCGAGCTCAATGCTGGCTATCGTCGCTGGCTGGCTTCACGGAGCCACGCGGATCGGGGCTGAAAGTGGAGATCGTCCAGTGGAGGTCGCCGGCGCGTGCGACCTCCCCCAAGCCCTTTTCCGACGTGGCCATGGATGCCACCTTCGCCGCGCCTAGCGAAACCACCCAGATCATGCCTGCGCTCTATGATGGGGAAAGGTTTTCTGGGGGCTAGGGAGAACTCTTGGAAACGAGGGGGCGTGCCGGATCGATTCGCGCACCGATACGCTGCATTCAGCCACACTGAACCCAGAGCGTACATGAGCGCCGCCAGCTAGAGGGGATGCCGAGCGCCCGTAGGACTGGATTCTGCTGCCGGAGAGGTGATTCGCACCCGATCCCAACACGAGACCACGCCCGACGTGTATTCCACATCGGGC
>CAZTMY010000203.1:0-4778 GCA_964614895.1 uncultured Anaerolineales bacterium | reverse complement strand
CTTTGCTAATGAGTGCTACGCTTTTGACAATGTGTTTCCGGACATCGACTATCGCTGGTTTGCAGAGCGTCAAGGACGGGCCAAGTGATGGTCACTCGAGGACTGCAGGCAGATTGCGACAAGCCCGACGGGTCAAGTGAGACGCAACGCTCACGATCCTCTCTGGCGGGGGACGGATGATCTAGAGGAGCAGATCACATCCGGCGTACTAGAGACGGGCGACAAGCTTTTCACCCAGTGTCAGTTGTGGCAACGGTACGACGTGAGCCAGAATGGGGTGGCCTTTGGCATCTGTCGCCGCTCATGCATCCGCCTAGATGAGTGGAGGATATCCATCTAGGAGTTGGCCACGAACTGGACTAGGAGTGTAGGCCAGGTTTCTATCTGGACATCGGTCTTGCGACTGGGAGCATCACAGAGCATCTCTCGCATCAGGGGCGAGAGCGTCTAGCGTATCTGAGCGCTCGTTCGACGCCAACGCTAAGGAGTTTGAGTTATTGGTCCTTTGCGGAGACGGTCTGGTGGACAGGACTGGACCTACCGGTGGAATGGGTGCTGTATGGCGATGCCGTCTCTGGACGGCGCGAGCGACTGATAGAGTTACTCATACTCGAATTTTGTCATCGAGACCGGATGGCATCATATGTACCTAGGCGGCCGCGGTCGCCTAGGCATCGAGTGCGGCATACGCTGCGGAACTATGGTACCCTAGCGATATGGCCCTCGTGGTGGTGGATGAGGAGACGTTGCCAGAACGCATGACGCCTCCCATCATCAGCTACTATTTCGATATGGAGATCGTGGGCGATTGCATCGCCCAATCTACCACTATGCTTCTAGCCGGTGAATCGGTCAGTGCGAAACGCATGGCATAAGCCGGTGGAGCGGTTCAGCTCGCGCGTCCAGCAGCGGATGAGAGTGACCAGCTAGCCCCCGTTCTGAAAGGGCAGCGGCGTGGCCGTGGGTGAAGGCTCGGGTGTAGGTGACGGCCAGCGCTGCGCCCAGGTATCGTGCATAGACTTGAGGTCGGGGTCGTCGGCGAACGTGTCATCCAACGTGATCAGGTCCTCAGTCGCCGAGACGAGATCCCAATTCGCGTTATAGGTCACCGTTAGGCGGCCAATCCACCGGCCGGCGTAGCCTTGCTGGACGATTACCGTATCGCCGACGCGCTGGGGCACCTGCATGAGGCGCTGTGTATTTCCGCCGACGATGATATCGATGCCTTCGATCGCTTCCGCCAGGGATAGGTCAGCATCCAGCCCAAGATGCGACAGCACGATCAGGACATCCACCTTCCCTCGGAGGGCCTCTATCAACGGTCGGGCTGCGGATACTGGATCCTCCACCTTGATCATTGCCCCTACTCCGGGCAATTCTGTCGCATCGGGTTCGGTGAGCCCGATGATACCGAAAGTAAGGCTATCCCTCTCCAAAACCACATGACTTTGTGCTACGAGCTCGCCGTCGGTGGTGGTCAGGTTGGTGGAAAGCATGGGGAACTGCGCTTCTTCCATGCGCCTAGCAAGGATCTCCAGCCCCAGGTACAGATCATATCTGCCGAGAGCCATGGCGTCGTATCCCATGGCGTTCATGGCCTCAACCATGATAGTCCCCTCGGCCTCGATGGATGGCCAATAGCCGAACAGGGCATTCCCGGCGTCTAGCACCAGCAATGGACCGGTAGCCAGCTCGCGCTCGTCCTTGATGAAGGTGGCCCGCCGGGCCACGCCTCCCTTTGGGATGCCTCAACCACAGGGGTCCATCTGCCCACAGACGTCATTGGTGTGGAGGATGATCACCGTATGCTCGATGGCAGGGGATGGTGTTAGGGTTGGCTCTGGTGTGGCGGTGAACGGTCGGGTAGGCGTCGCCGAGGGAGCTCGCAAGGTCGCAATCGGCATGGCATCCGGATTGCCTGGAGCTAGATTGGCCGTAGATGTGTGCGTGCAGCTTGTGAGCAACGTGGAGACGCATGCAACCGCGGATAATAACAGTGCCAAGCCAGCAACTTGTCTCCGAAACTTTGGTGTGTGCCCTTGGCTGGATGTCATGGCGGATTGCCCTCCTTAGCTTCCGGGAGAGGCGCATCCCCGGGTCTTGGGAGCGGAAGGTGCATCGCAACGATCCACATGGCAACTAGGGACTCGGCGTTGTTGCGGGAACGGCCGTCGGCGGCTGGAGTGTCTTTTGGTACCGATGCACAAGGGCTGACATCTTTGTGTCGTCCGGGTATTCCGGACCCAGCGATAGCACGCGCCACTGATGCGCCACAGGCGTCATCTCGTCGTTCAGGGCGATCTTTAGTAGGCCGATCTCTGCCCCGCGAGCGCCTAGCTGCACAATGGTCGTTCCACGAATCGTCTCCGGGGCAACCATGCGTCGAGCATTGCGCCCCCCGACGATCACATCGATGACGCCAAAGCGTTCCGCAAGGAGCTTGTCATCAAACAGCCCGACGTGTGAGAGCAACACGACTATGTCGCTCTGGGTAGCGACGTCATCTAGGTAGGCGGATAGCGTCGCCTCGTATGGCACGACCTCGTAGGCTTTGCCGTCGGGGACGCCTTCCAGAGCGGTGTCCTCGGTCAGGCCCAACACTCCCAGCCGCACGCCGCGTCGGCGGATGACGATGTACGGAGCAAAAACGGGAAGCCCCGTCTTGCGCTCCACCAAGTTGGCCGACAGAACGGCGAAGGATGCCTCGTCGGCGACCGCTCGGAGGTTATCCACCCCCAAGGTTAGGTCGAGACCACCCACCGCCATGGCATCGTAACCCATCTCGTCCATGGCTTCGCGCATGAGCGCGCCCTCATTACTCTGACTCGACCAGTAGCCCATCAAGGCGTTGCCAGCGTCAAACACAAAAACAGGGCCCCGCCCTGCATCCTGACGGATACTCTCGATCGCGCTGGCCCGCCGGGCCAGCCCCCCTCTGGGTGTGCCTCAACCGCAGGGGGCGACCTCGCCCTGGACGTCGTTGGTGTGCACGATGGTAATGACCCGCGTGCCCTCGGGGAACGGTGTTGAGCTGGCCAGCTTTGTGGGCACGGTATCACCAGAGGCAGACAAAGTCGTAGGTGTAGGCAAGGGTCCACAGCCCCGAAAGACGCCCGCGGCCACAAGCGCAAGCCAGGCAGCCAAAAAGCTTCTTGGTATGATGTGCATAAATGGATACCTCAGCACCTTTGCACTCGCCCAAGCATACGCGGCCGTTGAGTGCGGTCAAGAGAGCGCGTGGGCTTGGCGAGGCGGATGGTAAAGCGCGCAGCGCCATGTGACGCTGCGCGCCGATGCTGGCCTACCTACCTATTGCAGGAAATCCCGCAGGTGTTTGCTGCGACGCGGGTTGCGCAGACGATCGAGAGCTTGGTGCTCGATCTGTCGGATGCGCTCACGGGTGAGACCGAACTTTTCCCCGACCTCTTCCAGCGTGTGCATATGGCCATCGCGGAGCCCAAAGCGCAGGCGAAGGATGCGCGCCTCACGGGGGCTGAGGGCTGTCATCACTTCCTCAAGCTCTTCTCGGAGGAGTTGCTGGTGGGTGAGGTCGGTGGGAGGTGGCATTTCCTCATCTTCGATAAAGTCGCCAAACTCGGTGTCACCGTCATCGCCCACAGGATGCTCCAACGAAACGGGGTAGCGTGAGATCCGCAGGAGCTTTTCCACCTTGGCGGGCGTCATACCCGCTTCAGCGGCGATCTCCTCAGGGGTTGGGCGGTGACCGGTCTCTTGCTCGAGCTCCTCGGCGATGCGATAGATGCGACGAATTTGATCACCCGCGTGGACGGGCAGGCGGATGAGGCGACTCTGTTGCGCTAGGGCACGGGTGATGCCCTGACGAATCCACCAGGTGGCATAGGTGCTGAACTTGTAGCCGCGGTGGTAGTCGAACTTTTCTACAGCCTTCATCAGGCCGATGTTACCTTCCTGAATGAGGTCGAGGAAAGGCACGCCTTGGCTCATGTATTTTTTCGCGACGCTGACTACCAGGCGAGTGTTGGCCTCAATCAGGCGGGCGCGGGCTCGCTCAGCAATGTGAACGGTCTCGCATAGTTCGGCGCGTCTTTCGGGGGACAGGTCATTGTTGGCCAATCTGCGTTTGGCGGCCTCGCCTTCTTCGATCTGTCGGGCGAGCATGACCTCTTCCGCCGCAGTAAGCAAGGGCACTTGGCCCATCTGCTTCATATAGAGACTTACAGTATCACTGACCGAGATGTCGTCTAGGTCAACGCGAGTTTCCGACTCCCCCATCGCCCGATCGATGATCGTGGGATCGTCGTTCTTGCCGGATTGCTGGTCGGAGACGCGATCCTCTGACGCTTTCTGAAGGGTCTTTGGCTGCTGCTCAACGACTTCCATCGTCTTGGATCTATCCTTTGGTTCGGAGTACCTGTGCCTTAGCCGAATGTCTCCAGGGTAATACTGGCTTAGAGGGGATGTTACCATCCTTGGCAATCGATCGCGACACCTCCCATCACAAGACCAACTTCCGGTACGGACTAATGTAGCACTAAGCAGACTAGCAACTCGAAGCCGCCCCAAAATCCGATACGCGTCACACACAAAAACACTCGGGAGCCCGATGCGATGCGATGTCTCCCAGCGTCAAGCGCGGCGCACCACATCCGCCTATCGAGCCCACGAGTCCTGTCAAAGCAACACCGCTACCTATATCAGGAACAACCACTCACCACCCATTATACCTACTCTGGATGCAAGAGTCAATGGTCCGTGCTCTTTGGTTCTACGTCAAGAAGTGTGGTATTAGCACGGCG
>CAZTMY010000202.1:0-4803 GCA_964614895.1 uncultured Anaerolineales bacterium | reverse complement strand
CTGGAGGCCACGACGCACCTGATCGAGGCGGCTCCCATGTGGGAGATCGCCCTGGAGGAGATGCGCCGCCATCCACACGCGTTCGTGGAAAAGATCAAGTGAGCTAGCCGGCGGCCTCGGCGCGGGCGATGAGCTCCGCTTGCTCGACGGGCGAGAGCTGAACGAACCGGGCGTTGAACCCGGCCACGCGCACGATCAGGTCGGGGTGGCTCTCGGGGTGCTCCCGCGCCTCACGCAGGACGCCTGCGTCGAGGACGGCGAGCTGCAGCTCTTGGCCGCCTTGGGCAAAGAACGCATCGATCAGCGCCACCGTCTTGTCCAGCGTACCGGGCGGCGACCAGCGCGTGGCTGGGAGTGTGACGTTCAGGTTATAGCCGCCGGGCCAATGCAGCGCGGCGTCCATGCCGCACACGGAGCCCATCACGGCGGTGGGGCCGCTGCGGGCGCTGCCGAGCTCGGCGCCCACGCTATCGGCCAGCGGCTCGCCGCCGCGACGTCCGTCCGGCGTCGCGGGGAGCCGGCCGCCCTCCAGGTGGTGCAGGCTGCGCGTCACCAGCTCGGGCATCAGCGTGGGGATGCCTAGCTCCTCCTCTACGCGGCGGCAGGCGCGATCCCGCAGCGCCAGCCAGACCGCCGCCCAGCGATCGGTTGCGGGCTCGTCATTGCCCCAAGTGGCGGCGTTGCGCAGAGCGTGGCGCAACGTCTCGTGCCCGATATAGTCGTCCACCAAGGCACGCGCCAGCCCCTCCGGCGTCGTTAACCCGCGCTCGTACACGACGCTGGCCACGGCCGCCAGGCTGTTCACCGTGTTGGCGAAACCCGCGTCGCGCACGTTGATCTGGGTATAGCGCAGCCCGCCGACGAGATCCACGCCGCGCTCCAGGCAACCGTCCATCAACGCCGAGGTGAAGGGCGTCGGGGTCCGCGCCACCTCGTGTTGGCGGGCGCCCAGTCGCCACCGCACTCGTTCGCGCAGCGCGTCGACCACGCGCTCCTCCAGCGCCGCCAACAGGGCCGGCATCGTCGCTAGATCCGCCGCCCTCTCCAGCAGGAGCTCGCGGATCAGCGCGGCGCCGTGCAGCACGACAGCCTCCCACATCAGCTTGCCCGCCACGCCCAGCTCGTTACAGCCGATGATGGCATAGTCGGCGGCGTCCGCTGGCGCGATCCCGCCGCGGATCAAGCCGCGTACCGTCTGCTTGTCGCCGACCAGCATCGGCACGTGCTGCCCGGCCGTCAGCATGCGCGCGGCCCGGCGCTTGACCTCCTGCGCGAGCCCGTCGTGCCAACGCACGAACAGCACCGGCTCGGGGGTGCGGATCGTCTCCCACGCCTCGAGGAACAGCGGCGTCAGCGCGTTGCTGGCGTCGCTGCCGTCGGGATGAGCTCCGCCCAGCGTCACGGGTTGGGTCTTGCTGTGGCTGCCCCAGAGCGCGTTGCCGTCGATCACCAGCATCCACGCCGCTAGCAGATCGCGAGCGTCGGCATCGCGACGTGGGTCATAGAACGGCAGTAGGACCTGATCCAGTCGTCCCAGCGACACGGAATAGCCGTGCCCCTCGATATGGATCGCCAGGTGAAGCAGCGCGATGGCCTGCAGCGCCTCGAACAGGTTCCGCGGTCGATAGGCCGGCACCCGATGGCAGGCGGCGGCGACGCGGGCCAAACAGGCGGTTCGAACGGGGTCGTCGGTCTCGCGGGCGAGGCGGTTCGCCAGCACGGCATACCGGGCGGCCCAGCCCATGACCGCGCGGCACCCGACAGCCATAGCCCGCCGATAGATGGCTGCCTCGCTGCCGTCGTCGGGCGCGCGTTCGGCATGGCGCGCGATGGCGTCCAACCCCACAGCGAGCACCCGGCGATAGTTGGGGATCAGGTGCCCGACGCCCGCGGCTGCCCCGGCCGAGCGCCCCTCCCAGAAGGCGCGCAGGTCGGCCGGCACCGCCTCGCCATCCATGAGCGTGGCCAGCGAGGGGTTCTCCACCACCGCCTGCGCTGGCACCGCGAACGCATACTCGGGCAACAGCGGCCAGGCGCGTGGCCCCGGCGAGACGTTGCCCGCGAACACGGGGTTGGTCTTCAAATCCAGTGTCATATGTTGCAGTACGTAGTGCAGCGCGCGAGCGCGCACCAGCGGCATGGGCGCGCCCGCGTGCATCCGATAGGCCTGGGTCACCAGGCGAGCGCGCTCCAGCGACACGCGATCGGGCGCGGCTTGGATGCGTCGCTTGGTCTCGAACAGGAGGGGGCGTAGAGATGGTGGCATGGGATCACCTCGTGAGCGTAAGTATAGGCGCGAGCGAGAACGGGCACAACCTGCGACGCTGACCGCTGCGACCGCCGACCAAGCCGAACAGCAACGTCACAAGCGCCAGAGCTAGGATTACACGTTGCATGAGCGAGCTCGCTTCTCCGTATAGCTTTCATCCTCCATTATAGTGCAGTGCCAGGCGCGGGTCGACGGCCAGCGAGCGCAGCGCTATAATCTAACTACATGTGCAGCTGGCAAGCAATGCTGAGAAGAGGAGGGTATCCCGTGGATCGCCCCAACGTGCTCCTGATGTACACCGACCAACAACGCTGGGATGCCTTGGGCGCATCCGGCAACGAGCTGATCCAGACACCCCATCTGGACGCCTTGGCGCAGGACGGCGCACTGTTCGAGTACGCCTATGTCAACGCGCCGGTCTGCATGCCCAGCCGCCACAGCATGCTCAGCGGGCGCTATCCCGAGACGGTGGGTACCACCTGCAACGGCATCGAGATGCCCCCCGATGTCCCCTGCCTTCACAACCTGCTCA
This sequence comes from uncultured Anaerolineales bacterium, assembly GCA_964614895.1. Classification (GTDB taxonomy): domain Bacteria; phylum Chloroflexota; class Anaerolineae; order UBA1429; family UBA1429; genus DAIRUQ01. The sequence continues at coordinate 2,002 of CAZTMY010000202.1, read as the reverse complement.
AGCCTTATGGCTATCACACTGCCAACAACGGCAAGCTGCACTTTCTCAACCACTCCAGCCGGGATCACCGCGTGCCGCACCCCGACTATGGCTTTGACCAGTTGATCGTCTCTGACGAGCCTGGCTGTTACGACGACGCCTACATCAAGTGGGTCAGCGAGCGCGCGCCGGACCAGGTGGAGGCTTGCCGCTGCTCGACGCCGCCAGCCTGGCGGGGCAAGCCCGTCGTCAAAGAGCCGCGCCGCGCCATCGAGCCGTACCTGTTCGCCGGGCCGGAGGATCTCTCGCATACGGCCTTTGTGGCTGAAGAGACTATCGACTATCTGCGGCGGCATCGGGATGACCGCTTTTTTGCCATTGCTGGGTTCTATGCTCCCCACAGCCCACTCAATCCCCCAAGGCGGTTCGTCGAGTGGTATGACCAGGCCGAGATGCCGCTGCCGGCTATGAACCCCGAGGAGAACCGCTACGGCCTGAGTGACGATGCCTGGCGGCAGGTGGTTGCCTACTACTATGCCCTGGTTAGCCACGTGGACGACCAGGTGGGGCGGATCATGGCGACGCTGGACGAGTTGGGTCTGCGCGAGCGCACGCTGGTGATCTTTACCTCGGACCACGGCGAGCATCTTGGCGACCATGGCCTGGAGGGCAAGGGACCTCCAGGCTACGATAGTTGCGCGCGTGTGCCGCTCTTGGTTTCATGGCCGGGGGTTATCGCGCCACAGCGCCGTGCCGAGATTGTCGAGGCGGTGGACCTGGCCCCGACGGTGCTGGACTATTGCGGGGTACAGGTGCCCCCCACATTGCAGGGGCACTCGTTCCGGCCGCTGCTGGAAGGGCGGCCGTATGAGGAGCGTTCCTCCGCTTATATCGCCTACCACATCCCCTTTGGTGTTTCCTGGCGAGCGGTCCGGACTCGCGACTGGTTCTATGCAGTGGAGGGCAGCGGCCGCGAGCTGCTCCATGACATGCGGCGCGACCCGCGGCAACTCCACAGCGTGGCCGACGACGCGGCCTATGCCAACGTGCTGGCCGACATGCGCCAAGAACTGATCGCGCGCTGGTTTGATGTGGAGGAGCAGAGCCTACGTCGGACGGCGGCGTACTAGGTGGAACTCCAGGAGCGCGCGGTTTGCGGGCCTGGCGCGGTCGGGCGTTTGGCCTGGGACGGCGACGTCCTCCGGCGCGTTGGGGACCTTGGGCAAGGACTAGTTGGGTCGCCCGCAACCTGGGCTATCTGCTGCACCAGTTTGACGTTGGGGCGGCCGTTGGTGTGCGTCGTCGGGGCGCTGTTCGGCCAGGCGCTGGACGAGCGCCCGGGCCTGTCATAGCTCGCTTCTTTCAGGCCAGCAGCGCTGTGCTGCCAGCGAGCCGCCTGGTAGGAAGCTCGCTGGCGCTGGCCACGGGTGTACCGTGAGTTTCTGGCGGAGGGCACCTAACGGCTACGGTGTAGCAGTCCCCCTAGGCGCCCCCACGTCCCAGCGAGGCTGCATGCCCAGGATACCCACCAGACGCGCAGCATCTGCTGCCCAGAGAACGCGATGCCTCGCTCTTGCGCCATGGTACGCAGGGAGCAGGCGGATCGTGGCAGCAATCCTCGCAGGAGCGCCAGGCAGACGCGCCACCAGGGATAGCCAAGCTCCTGCCAGACCGCGGGCTGTCCGGATCCTACGCGGCGACACCTTGCAAGTAGGGGGCCCAGTTCACGGGTGGGGTGGCTGACCATGGCGTTCGGCGCGTACGCCAGGGTGAGACCGGCCCGCGTGGCGCGGTGCGTCCAGATGGCGTCGCCGCCGGACCGCACGTGCCCGGGGAAGAAGCCGATGGTCTCCACGACACGGCGCGTGGCAAAGAGGTTTGCCGTGGCCGTCACTCCGATCATCCGGACGGTGTGCCAGGTGCGCATGTTGCTGATGGCGTCGTACAGCGCAGCGGCGCTGGGCTGGGGCGGCAACCGAAAGGCCACTCGCCCACCGGCGAGATCGGCGGCTTGATCCCGGAG
>CAZTMY010000201.1:0-4822 GCA_964614895.1 uncultured Anaerolineales bacterium | reverse complement strand
TGGTTGAGTCCCGTCAGCATGTTGAACACGGTACTCTTGCCCACGTTGGGCTGCCCTGCGAGGGCTATGACGGCTTTTGTCTTTGCCACAGTGATCTTCCGGTCAAGGGAGCCATTCTATTTGGGCCTGACCAATACATGCGCAGCCTGGCCACGACCCAGAGCGATCTGCGTATCAAGGATGGATACGATAAGGGGGCCGTGTCCCGGATTGGAGCGCACGCTGATCTCTGCTCCAGGTGTGAACCCGAGCGCTGATATGCGGGCCACGAATCCGCGTCCGCCATCGATGCGCACGATGGCTGCGTGCCGGCCAGTTGCTAGTTCGGAAAGGCGGATCAGCCGCTGTCCCAAAGAGTGTCTCCGATCTGTTGTGCACCGTAGCCGGGACCAACGTGACTGACTCTGCTAGCCAGATAACGCTTGCGGCAATCTACACCTCGATTCGTGCGATGTCAAGAGCACCTCACTGAAGTGCTGCTTGCAACACAGTGCTTGCTGGCCTCTCATGACCCGTCAGCTCACATGCCTGTCACGTCGCGGACCGATCGGGACGGCAGTTTCGAACTTTCGGGCGCTGATAGTGCGACGGGAGCAACCCTGCATCGGATGTGGTCTTTCCGAGAGCAAATGCCACGTGGCCAGCGAGGCGGCCATTCGCGTACGAGTTGGTCCGCTAGCGTGAGGAGCGCAAATGGAGGAGACATCTATGCCTCCCCCGTCGCCATGTCCATCGCGATTGCTAGGTTCGAAGCTTCCCCCCCAACTCTTTTGCTATAGCTTTGACGATGCGAGTGCGTACGCGCTCCGATTCCTTGCTAGTTAGGGTACGGTCGGGTGCTTGCAGGGTCAGTCGATAGGCCAAGCTGATGTTGCCAGCGCCGATCTGCTCGCCACGATAGACATCGAACAGGGTCACATCGGCCAGAAGCGGCCCGGCGGCCTTGCGGATCGTCATCTCCACCTCGTCGGCTCCCACAGTCTGCTCTACGACGAAGGCCAGATCTTCTCTGAGGGGTGGCATGGGAGAGATGGGCTCCAGCGTGGGCGTCATGTGGGCGTGAGCCAACAGCGTGTCGAGATCCAGCTCGGCCATGAGGACGGGCTGGGAGGGGAGGTCGAAGGCGTCGCACACCCGCGGATCAACCTGGCCCGCTATGCCCACGTACTCGTCTCTGCAGTGCAGCACGGCTGTCCTTCCAGGGTGGAAGGTGCCATGCTCCGCCGCTTCGAAGTGCAGGTTGCTAATGCCAAGACGGCTGGCAAGCTGCTCGATGATCCCTTTCAGATCGTACAGGTCTGCCATCGGTGCGTCCTGGGTAAGCCAGGACGGGGCCTCACGCGGTCCCGCGAGCAGTACCCCCAGTCGGAGGGGCTCATCGGGCAGCTCGGAGTCCTCCTTGGGCAGGAACACTGCCCCGACTTCGAAAAGCGACACGCGGTCGACGAAACGCAGGTTTCGGGATGCCGTCTCCAGCAGGCCGTTCATAAGCGTCTGCCGCATGATCTCCTGCTCGCGTGTCAGCGTGTTCGCGAGTCGGATGTAGGCATCCGGGTCAGGCCTTTCGCCCATCGGATTGAGCTTGGCAACGCTCTCCAGGTTTGTGAGCGAGTAGGTGATGACTTCCGTTAGCCCGCAGGCCACGAGGATGTCTCGGACGCGTTCCTCTGCCATTAGCTTGCGGTTGCGAAGGTGACCGGGGGTCTCTTCCGCCATGAGGGTGGTGGGAAGCCGATCGTACCCATAGATTCTGGCGACCTCCTCTACCAGGTCGGCAGGTAGAGTCACATCGAAGCGGAAGCTGGGCACGGTGACCTGGACGCTGGATTCTTGAGCAGTGCACGTGAACCCTAGGCTGCTCAGCATGTCTGCCACATGTCCGGGCGTGAGGCTGATGCCAAGCAGACGCTCGACCTCTCGCGTCGCAAGGTCGATCTTGACCGGCTCGTATGGCCTCGGGTAGACGTCGACAAATCCTTGCGCGATGGTGCCCCCCGCGAACTGGCGCATCAGGTCGGCCGCCCGGCGCAGAGCGACAGGGGGCAGCTCACGATCCACTCCGCGACTGAAGCGCTGGGCGGATTCGCTCATCAGGTGCAGCGTCGCAGAAGTCTTTCGGATGCTGATATTGTCAAAATTCGCTGCCTCGATCAGCACATCAACGGTCTCGTCTGTGACCTCGCTCTCCAGCCCACCCATGACGCCTGCGATGGCCACGGCCCCCCCACCATCGGTGATGAGCAGCGTCTCGGTCGAGAGCTCTCGCTCGACGCCATCCAGCGTGGACATGCGCTCACCGGCGTGGGCCCGTCTGACGATTATGGCTGGCGGCCCTCCCGGGCTCTTGGGACGAAGCTTGGCATAGTCAAAGGCGTGCAGCGGCTGGCCGAGCTCTAACATCACATAGTTAGTGATATCCACCACGTTGTTGATGGGACGCATCCCGGCCAGCACTAGGCGGCGCTGCATCCACACGGGGGACGGTCCAATGGTGACGCCGGTGACCAACGCCGCTGCATAGCGCGGGCATAGGTCGGGGTCCATGATCTCTACGTCGACACGCCCATCGATGGGCGATCCCTCCGCCATCATTTCTGGCGGCTGCCATCGTAGGGGGACATCCGTCAGGGCCGCCGCATCGCGCGCCACACCCAGGATGGAAAAGCAACGTGCCAGGTTGGGCGTTAGGTCTAGATCCAGTACCGTATCGCCCCAATAGTCCACTAGTGGACGACCAACGGGGGCATCGTCGGGCAGGATGAGAATGCCTTCGTGGTTCTCAGAGAGCCCCAGCTCTTTCTCCGAGCAGACCATCCCCTCGGAACGAATGCCTCGGATCTTGGCTGGCTTGAGCGTGATGTAGCGCTTCTCCTCGGCATAGCCATCGATGAGGCGCGCGCCGCTCTTGGCGAACGCCACCTTTTGACCCTTGCTGCCGATCGGTAGGTTGGGTGCTCCGGTGACGACCTCGATCTCTTCCTCCGGTCCGAGACGGACGCGGGCTAGGACGAGCCGATCGGCGTTGGGATGCTCGCGTACCGAGATTACCTCTCCGACGACGAGTTTCTCCCGATCCCACCATTCTCCGACTTGGTCGATCGCCGTCACCTCTAGGCCGCCCAGCGTCAGCCTTTCGGCCAGCTCAGGAATGGGCAGGTGCACGTCGATCATCTCTCGTAGCCACTGCAATGGTACGCGCATGGAAGCTTAACCTCCGTAAGCGATCAAGAACTAGCCAAACTGGTGCAGGAACCGGACGTCGTTGCCAAAGAACTGACGGATATCGCGGATACCATGCTTTAGCATGGCGATACGTTCGGGCCCCATGCCAAAGGCGAATCCAGAGAACTCCTTGGGATCATAGCCGCCATTCTCTAGTACTGTGGGGTGCACCATGCCGGCTCCTAGAATCTCGAGCCAGCCGGTGTATTTGCAGATTTGGCAGCCTTCACCTTGGCACAGCATACAATCGATGTCGGCTTCGGCGCTGGGCTCGGTGAAGGGAAAGTAACTGGGACGAAAGCGTAGCTGACGCTCGCTGCCGAACATCTCACGCGCAAAGCGGGTGAGTACGCCCTTGAGATCTGCCATGGTGATGTTGTGTCCGATGACGAGCCCCTCTACCTGGTGAAACATATGCTCGCTACGCGTCGTCACCTGTTCATAGCGATAGCACTTGCCCGGCAAGATCACACGCATTGGCTCGGGCGCAAACCTCCGCATGGCATGGATCTGCCCCGGGGAAGTATGTGTCCGCAGAAGCACGCCAGGCTTGGTGGTGTAGAACGTGCTCCACATATCGCGCGCTGGGTGATGAGGCGGGATGTTCAGTAACTGGAAGTTGCGTACATCGGTCTCTACCTCTGGTGATCGCAGCACCGTGAAGCCCATCCCGGCAAAGATGGCATAGATCTCGCGCAGTGTCTGTCGGCTGATATGGATGTGCCCCACAGTGGGCCGCCGCCCTGGTAGACGCACATCTAGAGCTTCTCGCTGCAGCGCCTCATTGAGCGCTTTCTGGTGGATCATCTCAGCACGATGCTCATAGGCCTCCTGGAGCGCCTCTTTCACCTTGTTGGCAAGACGGCCCATGGCTGGTCGCTCGTCAATGGGAAGCGACCCTAGGCTCCGCAGGATCCCTGTCAGCTCACCCTTTTTGCCCAGGTAGGCGGTGCGCCAGGCGTCCAAGGAGGTCTCATCCGACACGTCGGCGAGTGCCTTCTCTGCCCTGGCTTGCATCGCTTCTAGATCTTCTCGCAAACTCATACTTCCACCCTCGTTTCTCCGCAACGTAGTCCGTCGGCCCAGAAATAGCCCGGAAAACCAAAAACAGCAGCTCCTTAGGGACGAAGCTGCTGCTGCAATCTCCGCGGTACCACCCAGATTGGTTTCGCCAGAAACCCTCTCATCGGCGGCTGACGAGTCACAGTGACTCGCGTGCCGGATGTCCGGTAACGGTGGGCTGCCGGAGCGACCTACGCATCGGGGCTGCATGACCCCAAGTTCAGCCGTCGGCTCGGGAGTGAACTTGAGCGGGGGTCTCCCGAGGGGACTCGCAGTCGGTGATCCCCTCTCCCTGCGGGAGCCCACCCCGCCTACTCTCTCCGTCACTGCCTATTGCGTATCTTCGATTCAAGCGATTATAGGCCTCACACTGGCGCGTTGTCAAGATCGCGCATTCCCTCACGTAAAATGTCACCGAACCGGTATGATTCCCCCAATTGATAATGTTACCGGGGGAGCCACATGGCGGATAAACAGATGTCACTTGAGGCCCGACGTGAGTATTTGCGAAGGATGAGAACGAGGTATCGGCTGGCGT
>CAZTMY010000200.1:0-4827 GCA_964614895.1 uncultured Anaerolineales bacterium | reverse complement strand
GTTCTGCTGTGGCTCACGGCCAGCATGGCTTGGCTGGCGATGCGCGGATACCACATGGCGTTAAGCTGGTCGCACAACAGCCAGATGCGAGCTTTGCAGCTCTTGGGAGAACTTCGCGCTCGTCGAGGCGAGCTCAAACGCACCCTCAAGGGGCTGAGGGAGGCTACCGAGCACCTAGAACGCCTGAACCGGGAACTCGCCATCGCCCGCCGCGAGGCCGAGGAGGCCCGGAACCTCAAGGAACAGTTCGTCGCCAACGTCAGCCACGAGCTGCGCACGCCCCTCAATTTGGTCATCGGCTTTGCCGAGATGCTCTACCTGGACCCTGAGGGCTATGACGGCGTTCGCTGGACGCCGGATCTGGTCAGCGACATCGGCGAGCTCTACCGCGCGGCGCAGCACCTCCAGTCACTGGTCAATGATATCCTGGATCTCTCGCGGATCGACGCGGCGCGTCTTCCCATGTTCCGCGAGATGACAGATCTCGGCGACGTGGCTAGAGAAGCCCTGGAGACCATGGCCCCCCTGCTCCGTCAGCACGAGCTGACATACGAGCTTGTCTGTCCCGACGACTTGCCCGAGGTGTTTGTGGATCGCACCCGCATTCGGCAGGTGTTGCTGAACCTCCTCAACAACGCCGTCAGGTTCACGCGGCGGGGCGGCGTGCGAGTGATCTTGGAACATGCGTCGGATACCGTGCTCGTTCACGTACGTGATACGGGAGTCGGGATCCCCAGCGATCAGCTCGAATCGCTGTTCGAGCGGTTCCAGCAGGCCGAGGCCGGCGTGCGCTCAGGCAGCGGGGCGGGGCTGGGCCTCGCAATCAGCAAGCAGTTCGTGGAGCTGCACGGGGGGCGCATCTGGGCCGAGAGCAGGGAGGGTGAAGGTAGCACGTTTAGCTTTGCGATACCCCTGCCCGGCACAACGGTCATACCCACCGGCCTGCGCGCGACGCGCATCCCGGAACCTACCACAAAGAGCAGACCGCCAGTGATCATCGTGGATCGGGACCCCGACGTGGCGGAGATGCTGCAGCGCTATCTGGGCGACCGGCCAGTGGTGCTCGTGAGCGAGCAAGATGACCTGGATGCCCAGATTGAGGCACACCATCCGGCGATGCTGGTGGTCAATCGCCCTCCTGAAGCATCGCTCGATGGATGGGCGGCGCCCCTCCGCGGCACCGCAGAGAGGTATGGCGTGCCCGTGGTGCGATGCTCTATCCCTAGTGGCGCCTGGATGCGCCAGGCGGATAACATTGACGACTGCCTGAACAAGCCGATCTCGCTGGACACGCTGCGGCGCACGCTCGGGAGCGAGCCGCCGGCATCCGTGTTGGTAGTGGACGACGACCGCGGCTTTGTGAGCCTGATCCAGCGCATGTTGCGGGCACTGGACTATCGGGGGCGTGTGATCATTGCCTACAATGGCGAGGACGCGGTCGAGCTTGCCCGTTCCTTCCATCCGGAGCTGATCCTTCTGGACCTGATGCTACCCGGTATGGATGGCTTTGACGTGGCAGCCGCCTGTTGCAGCATGGATGAGGAGAGGCCACGGGTAGTGGCGGTGACAGCCACGTCTTACGCTTCCAAATTCTTGCAGCGACGAGGCAGCCACTTCACCGTGACCCGCGCGGGTGGCATCAGCACAGAACGCGTCGTGGAGCTGCTGACCATGGTTCTCGATGTCGTTCGACCCGACTATGTCTCGGCCGAGAGCGCGGTCTCTAGCGCCTGAAGCAAGCTTGCCCGATCCACAGGCTTGAGGAGAAACGCGGCGGCTCCCAGGGCCATGGCGAGTTGGGGATCATTGATGATGGAGCAGACGATGATAGGCGTGTCGCGGCAGGCTGGCTTGTGGCGAAGTGCGTTAAGGACCTCCCAGCCGTCCTGATAGGGCAGCATGATGTCGAGGATGATGACATCGGGCTCAAGCTCGTCCGTCATACGGTCTGCCTCGTCAGCATCGTTCGCGCCATATACCACGTAAGGCTGATCCCGCAGGTAGCGCCGCATTAGGGCGATAACGCCCTCGTTGTCATCCACCACCAGTACCACCTTCTGCGGGGCATGGCTCAAGTGCACGGCAATGGCTGTACAGCCATCATTCTTCAGCGTGCGCTGCCAGCCAAGCCCAAGTGCCTCGATGATCTCGATCGCGACAGCCAGCGGGCCTCCCTCGGGGCCGTCGTCCTGATCAGCCAACGCGGTGACGATCTCGACGTGGATGCGACCGCCTTCCTCGGTCAGAGCGATCTCGAGCCGCCCATCACGCGAGTTGGCGATGGCATAGCTGATCAGGTTCAGGTAGGCTTGCCGGAGTAGCACGCGCTTGGCGGCGACGCGCAGAGGCCCGCACTCGGTATGGAGGGCTACCCGCACCTGACAGCTCTCCGCCAGGGGCTCCAGGCTGCGGACTACCTCCTGGAGCAAGCGACGCATTTCCACATCCTGGGATTGGGCGCTGGCTAGGCGAGCCAACTCACAGCGCACGCGCGCGGCCGCAGAGGATTCTCCTCGTAGAGCCGGGGTCGGCGGCGCTGCGTTGCGAGAGTGGTTATTCATCAGGTCGCGCAAGATAGTGGCCACAGCGCGGCTGGCGCGTTCGAGGGCATAGTAAGCCTTGCGCTCGCTAATACCCAGCTCCCCGGCTATGGCGACCACGGTCCTGCGGGCGATGGCGTATTGATAGAGCACCTGGTAGGTAATAGAATCGACGTCGTCGGCCTCGTGGTTGCCGCTGGGTTCCAGGGACGCGATCACCAGTCGCACGGTTCGCTGCAACGCCTGACCTCGGGTGAGGTCGGCGCTGTTTACAACGGCGCTCAGCCGTTGCGCCAACTCCAAGTCCTCCAAATAGAGGACATCATCTAGGTGCCGAAGCGCCCGGCGGACCTCCTGGGCCATCTTGGCATCGGTCACATCCCCACTCCTGGGAGAAACGTGCAAATTCTTGCGGACACGCGATCCATGATGATGCTAATATGATATAGGAGGTGGCTGCTGCAAGCAACAAGCCCGGAGGTGGCGGCTACCGGTTGAGTGTGTGTCGCGCGAGCCCTAGGTAACTGTAAGGAGGGGAATCTTTCCTAGGGTAACGGATCTTTGGCTGGTGACGACAGAGGCAATCGGAAAGCTCACAAGAACGTGAACTTTTCATCGAGGAGGGAATGCAATGGGCACGAAAAAACTTGATCGACGCTCATTTCTTCGGCTGGCGAGCGTTGCTGGCGTAGCAGCGGTTGCGGCTGCTTGCAAGCCGCAGGTCGTCTACGAGACTGTCGAAAAGGTGGTCAAAGAGACGGTCATGGTGGAGGGAACTCCGCAGGTCGTCGAGAAGGTGGTCAAAGAGACGGTCGTCGTCGAGAAAGAGGTCGTCAAGGAAGCCGCTGAAAAGACGGTCATCCGTTTCCAGCCGCAAGGCTACATGCCGCGCGAGCGTTTGGAGACCGACCGTTGGGAACCACCGACCTACTTCTGGGTCATTGAAAACAAGTACGAGTCCATGCATCCCGACGTGGATATCCAGTTCATCGAGGTCCCCTCGGGGCAAGGGCAGGACGAGTGGATGACCACCCAGCTCGTGGCGGGCACGGCGCCCGAGATCTTCTGGATCCAGCGTGGCTGGGTGAACCGCGACTACAAGAAGGGGTGGCTGGTCAACCTGACGCCCTATCTCAACGAGAAGAACCCCTATACCGACAAGTACGATAGCTGGTACGATATGTTCCAGCCACCGGTGATCAACAGCGGCAAGGCCCCTGACGGCAACATCTACATGATGACCTGCGACATCGTTGGCACCGGCCAGTTCTACAACAAGACCATCTTTGCTCAGATGGGCGTCGAGGTGCCCGAAAGCTGGGCCGAGTTCCAGGAAATCCAGCAGACCATCCTCGATGGTGGCGTCGTACCGTTCTCCATGAGCATGGAGCTGCCCGGCGGCGTGGGGCTGTGGGGAAGCTGGAGCACGCGCGAGATCCAAGACGTGCTCTATGACCACAAGATGGGCATCATCAATGACAACAAGGGCGGCGACGTCGAGCGCACCTGGAAGCCCGGCGAGAACCTGGGGCAGCCGGTGATGTGCCGCGCCATCCGCGACGGGCGCTATGGCGCCAAGGATCCCGAGTTTGGCGAGATGCTGCGCATCCTGAAAGAGTGGACGCCTTACTGGCCGGAGGGCTTCTGGGCGTTCCCGTCGGACGACGTGTACCGGCTGTGGGTCACCGGCGAAGCGGCGGCTTGCTGGCTGGGTAGCTGGATGAACAAGGCCGTGAACTTTGACCCGTTGCGCGAGTTCGAGTGGGGCATCTTCCCGAACTTGCCCACGATAACCACCGAGACCTCCGAGTTCGGTGGCAAGCCGTTCCCGGCCATGGCGGGCGTTGGCGGCGCGGGCCAGTACGGCGTAGCCGAGGCGGCGCGCGATCGCGGTACGCTCGACCAGGCCATCGACTGGATGCGCTTCTTCACCATCCCTGAGAACCTGGTGCCCCTCATTAACGACCATGGCGGATTCGCCCCTGGCGTCAAGGACACCAAGAACGCCGATCCTAAGATCAAGGTCTATGTCGATCAGATGGTCGAGTATGGCTGCGAGCGCATGGAACCATTCGACAGCATGCTGACACGCGAGTTCGTGGACCAGATGTGGGCCGACCTGCAGGTCTTTTTGGCTGGCGAGATGACCCAGGAGGCCTTCCAGGACAAGCTGCAGCGCGATATGGAAGCTGCAGCAGCCTCTCTCCTGGCTGAGAACCCCGAGTGGGACATTGAGGTCTAGGCTGAGCGCGACGATTGCGACCACATACGCACTTGGCGGACAGGC
>CAZTMY010000199.1:0-4863 GCA_964614895.1 uncultured Anaerolineales bacterium | reverse complement strand
GAGCTGCTGGCACTCTTGCGGGACGACCACGCCTCTGCTGGAGCTGATCCGGCGCATCCCTAACGTTCACCAGTTCTACACTGGTCCATGGACCGACGTGGGCCGCGTGGTGGAAGTCTTTGGTGAAGACACGCCTCTCATGATCGCCGTGAATACGGTGGACGATGTCATGGCGGCGACGCCCGAGGCGATGGCGGCCAAGGTGCGCTCGCTAGCCGAACGCGCCGAGAGTGCCGCGCTACAGATCCGCGGCGGAGCGATGAATGCCTCTGATCGGGTCGACCATGCCGTGGAACAGATGATTCGCTGGTGCCACGTGGCGAGGGAGACGCTGGCTGGATGAGGGGAGTAGACGTGGTGTCGTGGTGGCGCTATCTTGTGGGCTTTACCGTCCTTTTCCCCTTCGTTGCACATCGGTACACCCCTCCACGCACGTCACATCTCTTGGTGATTGGCAACAGCATAACGAAATGTCCGCCTTGTGCGGTGATAGGGTGGGCTGGCAACTGGGGCATGGCAGCTACTGCTCGCGAGAAGGACTGGGTGCATCGCCTCCAAGCGAGCATGCCTGAGGATACGACCTTGACGATTGTGCACGGTCACGCGCCGGATGTGGCAACGCGCGCCGCGGAGCTGGAAGGGGCCGTGTCGTCGGCACGGGCTAGCGTGGTGGCGATCCAGATTGGGGATAACATGCTCCCTTCGGACGCGAACGAGGAGAGCCTGTACCAGCCGATGGTACGTCTGATCGAGGCGGCCTTTGAGGCACGTCGCCATGCCAAGGTGGTGGTCTTGGGGACGTGGGACGTCGAGGACGTGCGCAACGCCCTTATGCGGCAGGCCGCCGAGGATGGTGGTGCCAGCTTCCTGAGGCTGGATGATCTCGGCGCGAGGCCTGGCCATCGCGCCTGGGAACAAGGCGTGTTTGACGATCCCGCTGTCGGCTGGCACCCCAGCGATCTGGGGATGGCCGCCATCGCCGAACGTGTGGCCATCGCGCTGGGATACCCGGCGCCATAGGGCGTGGCTGAAAACAAAAAAAGGCCCTAGTCGGCGCCTGGGGGCGCCGACTAGGGTGTGGTGCACGTTGAGCCTAGCGGCCCTCGATCTGGTCTCTTAGGTTGCGAGCGTACTCGGCGCTGTGGAACAGTCGCGCCTCCATGGCCGTCTTGCCATCGAACCGCTCGAAATCTTCCATGCTTGGCTGGATCCCAGCGGCTACCATCTGCGCGCCCCGCCGCAAATAGTCGTAGAACTTGACCAGCTTGGCCGGGGTTAGCTCGGGGAAGCTGTTGATGAACGCCTCGTCATAGAACGGTATGGGGATGACGCCCCAGCCGTCCTCGATGTTCAGGTGGATCTCTGGGTTATGCTCATAGAGCATCTTGGTCACGGTGGGTAGATCCACTAGGCCTGTGCCCAAAGGCGCCCCGCCGCACCAGTTGTAGCCCTTGTCCGTCAAAAAGATGCACGTGTCTTTATAGTGCGTAGTCGCAGCATAGGGCGCCAGGTTGCGGGCCGCTTCCACTGGATCCTCCACTAGACCTAGCGGGTTAGCGGTGTCCATGTTGGCACGGACGGCCGGTGAGTTCACGTCCTCCAGGATGCTCACCAGCTCGGTGGACCAGAGATCCACGTGGATCTCCATGGTAACGATCTTGCCGGCGGCCTCGGCCATGGGCGCCAACTTGGAGAGCACTTCGGTCGTCCACGCGACCTGTTGTTGGAAGCTGGGTTCCGCCATCATGCGTTCCTGATACAGCCCAAAGCAGGTGTTCAGGATGACCGCATCGATGCGGTCGGCCAGCTCAAAGACGGGCTTCCAGTTCTCGACGAGTTCGTCAACGGTCCTTCCACTATCGCGCGGGTTCACCCCCGCGGCCGCCAACTCGACATAAAGACCATGCTCAGCCTTATAGTCGTTAAAGGCAGCAAAATAGTCGTCGTCTTTGCCTTCAAAGAACTGGGCCGACGTTTGCACGCCCTCCAGCCCGTAGGCGACTACCTTATGGAGAAGCTCCAATGGGTCCCGAGTTGTCCGGTTCAGCGTGATGCCATCAAGTCCGACTTTCATCGTGGTTGCTCCTTTGCATTCTTGGGTGTCAGTTGAACGCGCCAGCCGCGATCATCTCGGCCAGCGGGTTGCCGTCCACGCCCTCCAGGGGCAGGGCGATCTTTGCCCGGCGTCGGGATGATTCGAACGCGGCGATGATAATCTCCAGGGTGTTGCGAGCACTATCGCCGTTCAGACGATGTCCAGGGCCGCCCTCGATCCACTCCACCAGCTCGGCGATCTCGCCGGCAAAGCAATCCCAGATCTGTTCCCGCAGGTCTCCGGCGGGGTCGTGTTGCTCCCAGCCACCAGTCTCGGCGTTCATCAGGCGCCACCACTGCTCACGGTCGCCGCCCACCTCGATGCGTCCTTCAGTGCCCTGGAGATGGACGTGCTGATACACGCCCTGCTCGACCAAGTCGCCGGCCATGACCAGGCCTCGCACCCCGTTGTGGAACTGGAGGTGAACCAGCGCTGCGTCCTCGACATCGTGGCCGAAGCGATGCTTGTCGCTGTAGCGCGCCACCTGGCCCAGCACCCAGTCCACGGGCTCGTCCTCGACAAAGTAGCGGATCAGGTCGATACTATGGGTGGCGTCGGTGTAAAGATCTCCCATGCATTGGCTGGTGACGGAGACGAGCTCGCCGATGGCGCCAGCTTGCAGCGCCTCGCGAGCCTCGTTCACGTGCGGATAGAATCGTCGCTGATGCCCGACGATCAGCTTGGTGCCGTTGGCGCGGCAGGCCTCCAGGGCGGCATCCGCGGCGGGAAGGGTAAGGTCAAAGGGCTTCTCGCAGACGATACCCTTGGCCCCCGCCTCTGCTGCCGTAACGCAGAGAGCACCGTGGAGTCCCGGCCATGTGCAGATGCTGACGATATCCGGCTTTTCCGCGGCCAGCATCGTCTCTGCGTCTTGATAGGTCTTGACGCTTGGGAACTCGGCCTCGAACTTGGTCCTGGCCTCGGGGAATGGGTCGGCGCCAGCGACGACCTCGACGGCCGGCACGAGCTTGTAGCCCGTCATATGCGCTCTGGCGATGCCCCCGCACCCGATGATGGCGGCGCGATACTTGGCCATACGATCCTAACCTCCTAGTTGGCCCGCGGCGATCATGCTGGCCAGCGGGTTGTCGTTCACGCCCTCAAGCGGTAACTGGACACGGGCCCGGCGTCGCGATGACTCAAAGATCGCGATGATGAGCTCCAATGTGGCTCGCCCACTCTCTCCTTTGAGCGGGTGATTATCTGTCTCGCCTTCGATCCATCGCACCAGCTCTTCGATCTCGCGCACAAACCCGTTGGCTCGCGGCTCGTCCTCGATGGCGTGGTGTTCCCAGCCACCGCCTGACCCGCGTAAGAGCCGCCAATCGCGATCGTTGTCGCCACCGACCTCGATATAGCCGTCGCTGCCCTGCATGAGCACTCGCTGATATGCGACCTGCGGCGAGGCATCGCCGACCTCGATGCGGCCCCGGACGCCGTTGGTGAACTGGACATGAGCTACGGCGGCATCCTCCACGTCATGGCCAAAGCGATGCTTGTTGCTATAGCGTGTTATCTGGCCCAACACCCACTCGGCGGGCGTATCGTCCGTCATGAAGCGCATCATGTCTAGGCTGTGCGTGGCGTCGGTAAAGAGGTCCCCACGGCACTGCACGGTGATGGCCAGCAGGTCGCCGATGGCGCCATCATCAAGCGCCTGCTTGGCCTGCTGATAGCGCCAATTGAAACGGCGTTGATGCCCGACGATCAGCTTGGTGCCGGAACGACGGCACGCCTCAATGGCCGCGTCCGCAGCGGGGAGCGTCAGATCAAAGGGCTTCTCGCAGGCGATACCCTTGACGCCGGCCTCTGCGGCTGCTACGACCATCTCGCCGTGTAACGCTGGCCAAGTGCAGACGCTCACCAGATCTAGCGACGCGTCGTCGAGCATCTGGTGATAGTCGGCGTACATGGTGGCATTGGGCACCTGCTCTTGGAAGCGATCCCGCGCCTCCGCTGAGATGTCTGCTGCTGCCACCACCTGGGTAGCCGGCACGCCTTGGTAACCCATCAGGTGGGCGCGCGATATGCCGCCGCACCCGATGATCCCTGCGCGATACGTGGTTGACATGTTCCCCCCTCAAAATGATGCTTCCGCTACTCTACCCTCGTCCGAGCCGCACAGCGCAGCAACTACCACAGCCTAGGTGAGGGCCTCGCCCATCTTTAGTGCCTCGAACATCCGGATCCGTAACAAGAAAGCGATCACGCCTGCATTGGTGGCTAATGACGCGACCAACATCGCTGCGACTGCCTTCGCGACATCTCCCCACGCGATGGTCACCACGAATGGCGGCACTAGTGCCGCTTCGCTGTAGCCCATCTGCAGGAACGGGACGAACACCTGACTGGCGACCAAGCCGACGCACAGGCCCAAGCCGATGCCGATGGTCGTCATCAGGGCCAACTCGGAGCTGAGCGACAGCGCCAACTGGCCCTTGGAGAGCCCAATCGCCCGAATCATCCCAAACAGGATGAACCGCCGCCGAAACGATAGCAGCGCATGGATGATCTGTGCCAACATGCTCAACCCGATGGTTATGAGAAAGCCGATGGAAAGGAACCCAAACAGCCCCGTGCGTTCCGGATTGCGTTGCGCCTCGGCGATTGCGGCGCGCGCATCCTCATAGCCGAGCACCTTGTAACCGAGTTCCTCAAGGTCCTTGAGGATAGTCTCGATATCGGTATCCGGGGCGGTGCTGCTCCATACGTTGTATGGCACCTCGCCGCCCAACTGCTCAAAGATATAGTCTAGGTTAGCGACAAAG
>CAZTMY010000198.1:0-4864 GCA_964614895.1 uncultured Anaerolineales bacterium | reverse complement strand
GCGTCGCACCACCTGGGCTGTCGGCGAGCTCATCATAGATGACGCGGGCGATGTTCTCCGCGCTGGGATTGATCCTGTCAAAGGGCGGGATGTCGTTCAGATTCTGGTGGTCAAAGCGTTCCAAGATCGCATCCAGGAGCTGCTTGATTTCTCGAAAATCGACGGCAAGCCCCAAGGCGTTGAGTTCAGCCGTCTCGAACGAGACGACGACCTCGTAACGATGGCCATGGACGTTCTCGCATTTGCCTCGGTAGCCGCGCAGCGCATGGGCCGACTCGAAATGGCGACGGACGTTCGCGCGGTACAAGCTGGCGTTCCCCTTTCGATGTCTAGACGTGAGCGGCTGCATCATAAGGCACATGCTCCCAGGCTGCAAAAAGCTTGGATGAAGATGCATCGTCCGGGGGTCTCAGTTGCCTTATAGGTCTGGTGAACGCTATAATCGCTGCACGTGAAGTGATGGGGGGCAAGGTGGGCATCTTTGATATCGACTTGAGCCAGTATCGTGTGGTGGATCTCTCCTTCGAGGTCGTGCCCGGCACCAGCGATGATCGCTACTTTGAGATCGAGCCAGATCTTCTGGCGGATCGTGCAAAGATGCATCACGTGCGCACTCACACCCACGTGGGAACACATGTCGAGGTCGACGCGCACTTTTTCGAGGGTGGACGCGACGTGACGGCATACGATCTCTCGGCTTTCATGGGGCGAGCCGTGCTCTTGGACGTGGTTGATGCTAGTGCGACACCGCTGGTGACCCCCGCGGTGCTGGATGAGCTTCTTGGGTCACGGCTGGAGATTGGCGATATCGTTATCTGCCGCAATTCGGATGCGCATAGCTTGTCTGGAGCGCGACCACATCCCGCGTGGACGCCCGAGGGCGCAGCCTGGCTCGCAGAGCGGGAGGTCAAGATGCTGGGTATCGATCAGGCATTTCGCCTGGGAGTAGACATAGAGGCTGGTCGAGCTCTGCATGAGACTTTTATGGGCGCGGGAGGCACCCTCGTCGAGTTCCTGGACAATCTGGATGCGCTTCGCAGGGACATCTTCTACTTTATGGCTCTTCCGTACCGTTGCGCTGTCATCGATAGTTCCTGGGCGCGTGCCATCGCCATCGAGGAGCGTTGAGTGGAACCTGACAGCGACGCTCTGACGTCCTAGGCGTGAGGAAGAGGCCTCAAAGCGAGAGGAGCGGGATGAGGGTATCGTTGCTCTATCCGGGCATCATCGGCAAGGGGTGGGCCAGCATCGGTCAGGGGATGGATTCCGGCTGGATCAGCCACGGCCTGGCGATGCTGAGTGCTTGCGCCAAGCGAGCTGGCCACAGCGTGGACTTGCTCGATCTGCGTGCGTTGCGCGGTTGGGGGCATCTCCGTGAGGAGGTCGCGAGGCGGAAGCCTGACGTGGTGGCCGTCACCATCATGAGTGTGGATTACAACCCAGCGATGCAGGCGCTAGAGGTTGTGCGCGAGGTGGATCCCGACATCATCACTATGGTTGGTGGCGCGCACGTTAGCATCCAGCCGCAGGAGCTGGTGGAGAGTCCGTTGGTGGACCACGTCTTTTTGGGTGAGGCTGAGGAGACCTTTGTCCAAGCTCTGGATGCGCTTGATAGGGGTGAATCAGTAGGGCGCGTTGTGCCTGGCACCCACCCGGATCTGGACACGTTGCCCTTTGCCGATAGGGACTTGTTCCTGGATGAATGGCGGCGCCAAGGCTACGCACCGGATTCCCCTGAGGCGCCCTTCGCCGAGGAGCTCCCAGGACCCTTTGTGACGGTCATTGCGGGCCGTGGGTGTATCTACAACTGCAGCTACTGTCAGCCAGCAGAGCGGCAAATCTTTGGCAGACGGGTGCGACGGCGAAGCGTCGAGAACGTCATGGCGGAACTGGTCATGCTGCGCGACACGTATGGCTTCAACAGCCTCATGTTCCACGATGACTGCCTGACCGAGGATCGCGGCTGGGTGGAGGAATTCTGCAAAGCCTACCGTGACTCGGGCTTCACGCAGCCCTTTTTTTGCCAGAGCAGGGCGGATATCATCGTGAAGAACGAGGATATGGTAGCTCTCATGGCCGAGGTCGGGCTAAAGGGCTACTTTATCGGGTTCGAGAGTGGTAGTGACCGTGTGTTGCGATTCATCCGCAAGGGTACCACCCGCGAGCAGAATCTAGAAGCCGCTCGGATCTGCCGGCGGTATGGGATTGCCATTTGGGCTAACTATATGTTGGGGCTTCCCACCGAGACCAAGGCGGAAGTGTTGGAGACGGTCTCGATGCTGAAGCAGATCGATCCCGACTATTACTCACCTGCGTTCTATACGCCGCATCCTGGCAGCGATCTGTATGACTATTGCGTCGAGCGAGACCTCTCGCTCATCCGTGATCATGATAGCTACCGACGGAATCCAGATGAGGCCAAGATCAAGGGTGTGGACTATGCTTGGCTTGCCGAGGCCCTAGTTGAGTCACAACGGAGAACACCCTGGAATCGCGCCAGGCGCACGGCTGGGCGCTTGTGGCGACGCTATGCAAGGCCCAAGCGTGCTATGGAAAAGCTGTGGGAGATCGTCACCAGCAAGGCCGTGGCCGACGGAGGAGGATGATAGGTGCGTAAGCTCTTGATCACTGGCGGGGCCGGTTTTATCGGGTCCAACTTTGTGCGACATGTGCTGACGACGCATCCAGAGGATCGGGTCGTCGTCTATGACAAGCTGACCTACGCCGGGAACCTGGATAACCTGAAGGATGTCGCTGATGATCCGCGGTACACGTTTGTCAAGGGTGATATCTGCGACGCAGAGCTGGTGCGCGCGACTATCAAGGCGCACGAGATCGACACGATCGTGAACTTTGCCGCGGAGACACACGTGGATCGCTCGCTTACCGATGCCGGCAGCTTTGTTGAGACTGACGTCTATGGCACGTGGGTACTGCTGGAGGCTGCCAAGGACCTAGGGATGCTGCGCTACCACCAGATCAGCACCGATGAGGTCTATGGACAGGTGCTCGATGGGGCTTCGGTCGAGTCGGATCCGCTAGAGCCTCGCAGTCCTTACTCTGCGAGCAAGGCTGGTGGCGATCTGATGGTGCTAGCCTACCACGCAAGTTTCGGGTTACCGGTTACCATCACGCGTGGTTCCAACAACATTGGGCCGTATCAATATCCAGAGAAGGTGGTGCCGCTGTTCATCACCAACGCCA
This sequence comes from uncultured Anaerolineales bacterium, assembly GCA_964614895.1. Taxonomy (GTDB): domain Bacteria; phylum Chloroflexota; class Anaerolineae; order UBA1429; family UBA1429; genus DAIRUQ01. The sequence goes on along the minus strand of CAZTMY010000198.1, from coordinate 1,660 downwards.
TCGATGACAAGCCGTTGCCCATATATGGTGATGGGCTCCAGATGCGGGACTATCAGTACGTGGATGACCACTGCGAGGGGATCGATCTGGTGCTCAGGCGGGGGCAGATCGGTGAGATCTATAACCTCGGCACAGGCGTATCGACACGTAACATCGACATGGCCCGCGCCATTCTGGAGCTCCTCGGCAAGCCGGAAAGCTTGCTTCAGCACGTCACCGATCGCCCCGGCCACGACCGTCGCTATGCCCTCAGCGTAGCCAAGATAGAGGCGCTGGGCTGGCGGTCGCGTCACAGCTTTTATGATGCCATCGCCAAGACAGTCCATTGGTACGCGGACAATGAGTGGTGGTGGCGACCGATCACCTCGGGTGAGCACTACCGTGCTTACTATACCCGGCTCTACGGCGACCGGGAAGTGCTCTCGCAGGGCTAGCTACTGAGGTCAGCGCACCTTCTTCCAAGCAGCGGGTTGCCGACCCATGAGATAGCGACAACCACCTATGGCTGCCGCCGCGTTGGTGTAGAGCAAGTAAAAGGCGGCGGTGACCACTGGTCTCTCGGTACCATGGGACGCCAGCAGCCCCCCAATGGTCGCCAGATCATAGAAGGTCCACTGGGCAAGGCAGACGGCCAGGTAGAAGGGGTGCCTTGCCAGTGCGATGCTGGCGACCATCAAGGGCAGCCACAGCCATGGTACCACCATCCAGCGCAGGCCGCGATGCGACAAGCACTGCCACCACGTAAGCAGGCTGGCATGACGTTTGGGGTGACCGAGCCGGATGATCCCCTGCCACCCTCCCGCGGCGTTCCGCACCCGGCGTTCCCATGATGCGCGGAGACTGGTAGATGGATCCTCGCGCGCGATGGCATTCGGGGCTTGTATCACACGCCACCCATCGGCGATAAGCTGCATGCTCGCGGTCCAGTCGTCAAGGATCGTGTCCGGCGGGAGTGGTTCGTAGAGCTTGGCGCGCACCGCCCATAACTCTCCTGGTACTCCCATCACCGAGCCTACAGAGCTCTCCCACTGTTTTAGCATGTTCTCGTAACGCCAGTACAAACCCTCGCCATCCGAGCCCCGCACGCGTTTCACCCCGCCCACAGCGCCCACCGACGGATCGCCAAAGTGGCGCGCGAGGTGGATCAAAGCGGTGGTCGAGAGCACGGCGTTGGCATCGGTAAAGACGAGCAGATCCCCCCGCGCGACCTCGGCCGCGCGGGCCACCGCTGCTGCTTTGCCGAGACGTTGGGGCTGATGCAGGACGTGGATGCGGGGATCCTGCAGGCTGGCTGCCAGGCACTCGGTACCATCGTCGGAGCCATCCGTGACCACGAGGATCTCTAGGCTGTCAGAAGGATACGATAGCGCCAGACTGTTGCGCAGTTTCTCAACGATGCATTCGGCTTCGTTATAAGCCGGGATGATCAGGGTGATGGGCGGAAAGATGTCGGCGCAATGATGTGGCCGAGGGCAAAGGCGTGCCCAGAGCGCCATGAGCAGCGGGTATCCCAGATAAACATACGCGATGGTTCCCGCGCACACCCAAAACAGGCCAAGCCAGAGTGGTCTCATGGGGGCTCCTGTTCGCGCGCCACGTAACATGCGAGCTGGCCGGGGCTAGAAAGAATGGGCTAGGAGAGAAGCCGTACACCTTCCTC
>CAZTMY010000197.1:0-4879 GCA_964614895.1 uncultured Anaerolineales bacterium | reverse complement strand
GCGGGCAAGCTGGGGGACGATGTCCTCGGCGGTGGTGGCGTCCAGTGCCAGCAGGAGAGGTGCGACGGCCTCTGGTCGGTCTAGGATGGGCGCGTCGCGCCCCGAGTCGACGCATCCCGCAAGAAGCCCGTCTATGGCGCGCTGGATGTCGTTGGTGGGTGATTGCGGCTCAGGCATGGGCACATCATGGGTCTCAGCAAAAGGGTGTCTGCGGGCATTGTAGGGTGTGGGGTGCGGGTGTCAAGGGTGCGCTGTGGCTGCGCCAGGAGATCGTAAGGGAGGGGGCGGACGAACAGGAGGTTAGCTCTACTTGAGGACGTACATCGTCCCGCGGGCGCCGCCGATCCTGAGCAGTATGCCACGTTCCACCAGGTCGTGCAGGTCTAGGCGGAGGGCCTCAGAGGTGGCTTCGGGGCAGAGCCCTCGGTACCGCGCAAAGGTCAGCCGTCCGTGGGAGCGCAGGTATCGCAGTGCGCGCATCTGGCGCGGGTTGACGGTTCCCTGCATCTCGCGCGAGAGCTCGTCTACGGCGTTGCGCAAGGTCACGATGAGGCCGGGCCCGGCCTCGCGGAACTCGGGGTCCGGATGGTGCTCGCGGCGCATAGCGTCATAGATGATGTCTACGCCCTGGCCAAGCTCTTCGATATAGCCCCAATGGTACAGGCCACGCACCAGGCGCGGGTTCCGCGAATAGTGCTCATCCAGGATGTTGTCCAAGGTGATATGACCAGGCAGCCCGCCGGGTGAGTGGATCTCCATGCGGTCATCAAACAGGCGGATCTCCACGCGTTGGCCCCGCACGGTATAGTCGCGATGGCAGACGGCGTTGACCATGGCCTCACGGACGGCCTCGGGGGGCAGGGCATAGGTCTCGCGCCGCTCCAGGCCATTGTGGACGGGCTCGCGGTGGAGCTCCTCGAATAGGACCTGCCACGTGCTCTCGATGACGCGGGCGGCGGGACCGCCAATCTCCACCCGACGGCCGTAGCGCTGATCGCTGCGGGCGGCCTCGCGCAGGCTGGTGCCCGCAAAGCGCACCATGACGACGCCCACCTGGGGCAAAAAGGCGCTGGGGTTCTTGCCAAAGAGTAGCACCCCGGCGACGGTGGGCTCGTTCTGGGGAGTGATGGCGCCGGCGTCGCGCAAGAGCTCGCGTCGGGTGAGCACGGCGCCGCTGGGACCGCGTTGCAGCCGGTTGCGCCGGTATTCCTCGATGATCTCATCATCCAGGTCGGCGAGTGTGGCGCCTGGCACGGGTTGGGACTCGTATAACTCGTCGGCGGGCGCGTCGACGTCGGGCGGGGCGAGATCGCGGATCCGCGCGTTCTGCGTGCCAGAACGGACATACACCGCCTGGCCGTGCAGGGTCATCTCGCGATGGGTGGGACGCACGGTGATGGTGACCACCTGGTGCTCGCGGACGGGCTCGATTCGCCAGATGGGCAGCTCGTCGGCGCGAAAGGGCGGCAGGCACATGCCCAGGGCTCGCTCATAGAGGGGCGCGGCGTCGTCGACAGCGTCGCCGTGCACGTGTCCCTGGGGATCCATGCCGATGATGATCGTGCCGCCGACGCCGTTGGCAAAGGCTACGATGGTCTCGGCCAACGCCTCGGCGCTGGGCTCAGGCATGAACTCGACCATGGGGCCGCGGCCTCGCACCAGTAGCTCGCGGATATCCACCTGGTTCTGCCCCCGTTTAGAGCATGATGGCAAATGGGTGAGTCACGTACCACACCCCATCTTGACGGCACACCTCGACGATGATCCGCCCGCGAGATTCTCCGCCGACGGTGGATCGCAGGGTGACAGAGTAGTAGTAGCATCCCCCGCGATCGAACAAGAGGTTCTCCCTGATCTCCAAGATGGGCACGGTCTCGTCGCCGGTCATAGCCCGGAGCTGGCGCAGCAACTCTCCCTTAGTGATAGGCCGGCCATAGATGTCGCGTAGGCTGGCAGGGTTAGTGAGGCGATAGACCTCGTCCAGGTCGCCCTTCGCCAATGCCTGGAAGTAAGCCTCGACGGTGCGGGCAGGGGCAGCGCGCTGGACATAATAGTCATAGAGGTAGTAGCCGACGGCGACAAAGAGCCCGATGAGCAGCAGGATAGATACAACCCGGACCCATTTGGCGGCCTTGGCAAGCTTGGCAAGCATGGTTTGCTCTCCTATGGGTGATAGGCGTCATAGCGGGTACACCTGGGGCAAAGCACCATCATTCCCCTCCCACGATGGATGTAAGAGAGAAAGCGGAGAGGGGCGAATGCTAGTGCTGGATAGCATGGCATCACCGACGCTTGCGGCGACGCGTGACGGTACCGCGTCGTGTACGGGATGGCTTGGCAGGCTTGGCCTTCGCGAGCTCTTGCGTGGTATCGTCCGATGCCGTGCTCGCCTCGGTAGGCGTCGCGGGTTGGGCCATGGCTGTCTCGTCGCTGGGCGTAGCCCCATCCGGCGATACCTCTTCTCGCTCCTCTGTGCCCTCGCGGATGGGCACGACGCCATCCAGTGTGTCGTTGGAGAGGGCCCAGACGGGGCGCTCGTCGCTGACGAGGCGACCCCAGGTGGCGCGATCCAGCGTCGGCACGTCGGCGGCAGCGATGCGTTGCATGCGGGCCTTGCTGGTGGTTAGGATGAGATTGTCGTCCATCTGGACGATGGCGCCGGCGACAATGGGGCCAGTGTCGTCGATCTTGCTGGCGTCCATGGTGAGCAAGCCCTGGCCACCGCGTCCCTGCGTCGAGTATTGGGAAAGCGGCGTGCGCTTGACATAGCCCCGGCTGGTGGCTACCAAGAGCTCGGAATCAGGGCGGACTAGGTCCATGCTCACGACGGCGTCCTCGCCCTGAAGCTTGATGCCGATGACGCCGGTGCCAGTGCGTCCTTGGGGCCTGACGTCACTGGCGGGGAAACGGATCGACTTGCCTTGGGCGGTGACGAACATGATCTCGTCGTCATCGGTGCATTGGGCAGCCCAGCCGATAGCGTCACCCTCAGCCACGCCCGCGATCTCACCAGCGGTGCCTACCCCGGCCAGGTCGGACAGGCGCAGGCGCTTGACCTTGCCGAGCCGCGTGCCCAGGACGAGAAAGCCCCTGTCGTTGCTGACCTTGGGGAGCACGAGCATCGCGACGACGCGTTCGTCGCGGGGGAGTGCGGTGCAGGCGTAGAACGGCGTGCCCTCAGGATGCTGGGCGATCTCTGGCAGGCGATGGGCTGGCACCAACGCCGCGGATCCCTGCTGCGTGACAAAAGCGACGGTATCCCTGGCGTGGGCGTGGCTGGCGGCGAGGACGACGTCGCTCTCCTGGTTGGACATGCCTGCGATAGCCTGGGTACCGCTGCGGCGTGCCTGGGGCGTGCCCAGCTTTACCGAGCGGACGATGCCCTTGCGGGTGAGCAGGATGAGCCGCTCGTCATCGGGGATAAGATCCTCGAGCTTCACGCCCTTGCTACTGAGTGCGGTGGCCTCGCAGATGCGAGTGCGCCGCGGGTCGCCATAGCGTTTCTTCAGGTCCAGGACGTCCTCTCTGACGAGGGCGAGGACCTTGGCGCGGCTGGCGAGCAGGTCTTCCAGATAGGCGATGCGCGCCTGGACCTCATCGTACTCGGATTGGATGCGCTTGCGCTCCAGGGCGGCCAGGCGTCGCAGTTGCATATCCAGGATAGCGCGTGCTTGATCCTCGCTTAGCTTGAACTTGCGACGTAGGTTCGTCAGGGCCGTGTCGGCGGTGCGAGAACGGCGGATGGTGGCGATGACGGCGTCCAGGTTGTCTAGCGCCACCAGCAGGCCCTCGAGGATGTGGGCGCGGGCGTGGGCGCGGGCTAGGTCGTGCTCGCTGCGGCGGACGATGACGGCGTAGCGATGCTCGATATAGTGAGCCAGGATCTTTTTCAGCGAGAGCACCTTCGGCTCGCCGTTCACAAGGGCGAGCATGTTACAGCCAAAGGTTGTACGCAGTTGGGTGTACTTGAGCAGGGGTGACAGCACGCTGCCGGGCTCGACGCCCCGACGCAGGTCGATGGTGACGCGCATGCCGTTGCGGTCGGACTCGTCGCGCAGGTCCGCTATGCCCTCGACGCGGCCATCGCGGACGAGGGCGGCGATGCGCTCCACTAGGTTGGCTTTGTTGACCTGATAGGGCAGCTCGGTGACGACGATGCGCTTATGGGAGCGCAGGTCCTCCACGTGTATGCGGGCGCGGCAGATGATGCGTCCCTTGCCGGTGGCATAGGCCTGGCGGATGCCCTCATTACCGAGCACGAGCCCACCTGTGGGAAAGTCTGGTCCCTGCACAAAAGCCATCAGGTCCTCGACGCTGACATCGTCGATCTGGTCATAGTGATCGATGAGATAAGCGATGGCATCGGCCACCTCGTTGAGGTTGTGGGGTGGGATGTTGGTGGCCATGCCGACGGCGATGCCGCCGACGCCGTTGACGAGGAGGTTGGGCAACAGGGCTGGGAGCACGGTGGGCTCTTGAAGGGTGCCGTCAAAGTTGGGCACCGTGTCTACCGTGTCCTTGTCAATATCGGCGAGCATCTCCTGACCTAGCTCAGAAAGCCGCGCCTCGGTGTAACGCATGGCGGCGGCGCCATCGCCATCGACTGAGCCAAAGTTGCCCTGGCCCTCGACCAGGGGGTAGCGCAGGCTGAAATCCTGGGCCATGCGGACCATGGCGTCATAGACGGCGACGTTGCCATGGGGATGGTACTTGCCGAGGACCTCACCGACGATGCGGGCACTCTTGCGGGTCGGGCGGTCGGGGCTGAGGCCAAGCTCGCGCATGGCATAGAGGATGCGGCGCTGGACGGGCTTGAGTCCGTCGCGGACGTCGGGCAACGCCCGGGCCGTGATGACGCTCATGGCATAGTCTAGGTAAG
>CAZTMY010000196.1:0-4922 GCA_964614895.1 uncultured Anaerolineales bacterium | reverse complement strand
GGCGTCTCGGCTTGGGGATCAGCTCGAAGAGGTCGGCAAGGCCATGCCGCCCCTACGAGCGTATGAAGGGTTGACCTCCTCGGCCCTCCAGATCTTGCTTTTCGATGGTATCGGCTTGCTGAGGCAGTCGTGGCCCGTATTCCGTCGCGCTTGGTCTGTGCGGGAGATGATCTTGGTGGCGGAAGACACGTGGGGGCAGTTGCTGGACCAGATTCGCGTTGCTCAAGACATCCCCCGTCAGGTGGAGGGAAAGATCCAGGGCCTGCGCGCGGAGCAGCAGCGCCTCGTGACGATGCTTGATGCTGAGCGCGATGCTGGCACGCGCGGGCTGGATGGGCTACGCCAACGTCTGCATGAGGTGGCGTCAACGTTGGACGTGGCCGAGGAAGATCTGCGCCAGGCTGCCCCCGAGGAGCTTCCGAGCGTCCTAGAGAAGCTCGAGGTCCAGGCCGCAAGCATAGCGGATGTGCTGCAGCAGCTAGACGAGCGTGTGCAACAGATCGTTACCCAACGTCAGGCGTCCGAGAAAAGGTTGGAGCGGGCCGCCAGCGCCGTGCGGTTTCTGTCCGAGCGGTGGGAGGGGATGCGTGCGCGGGGTGCCAAGGATCTGAAGATCTCGCATGCGCTGCACGCTCTGGGCACGCACCTCAGGGCCTTGGAGGACCACGTCAAACTGCAAACGGTCGAATCCCTGCAGGCGTTGGAGGCGTCCTTCAGCAGCTTTGAGGAACGGTACAGCGAGGCCAGTGAACGTTTGGATCTCATGGATAAGCTCCTCACGGCGGGTCACGGCGGTCTGCGTCAAGCGGAGGATGCCCTGGCCAGGGCGGAGCATCGGTTGAGTGCGCTTCAGCGCGACCACCCCAATCTCGTGGCCGATCAGTCTGTGGCCTCATGGGAAGCAGCGCGGGAGCTTGCTGTGCAAGCTCAGCAGCAGTTTGCCAAGGGTACGGAGAGTGAACTTGCCAAGGCTGCAGAGCTGGCCGTTGCCGCTACGGAACAGGCCGAGATGGTGGCAAAAGCCGCGGAAGCTTTGCCCAAGACGGGGCGGCAGGTGCGAGAATTGTGCGATGCGGTCGCTCCTAGCGTGGTATCGGACAAGATGGCTGCCCTGGAGGATTTGCAGGCTGCTCTGATAGAGTACCCCCAGCATTGGGAGGATGGGCTTGTTGATCGAGCAAGCCAGGCCATGTCCTTGCTAAAAGCTTGTCAGGAGCAGTATGAGCAGCTCCCGGAGGAGCTGGCGAAGCGTGGCGTATTGATGCAGTCGCAAGTTGTAGAGGTCCAGCAGGTGCTTGGACGCGCTGTGGAGCGGCTGAATGAAGCTAGCGACCTGATCGCTGAGCTCGAACGTGAGCGCAACCACATTCTGGCCCAACGTGATGAGGTCGAGCGACGCATCGAAGCTATCCGAGCGCGTTTGGTACCCGAGATCGAGCATGTCCGCGAGTACCTCTTGCCAGAGCTGGCACAGCGCTATGAGGCCCTCCAGCCGACATTGACCAGCCAGCTACGAGCGATGGAGGATCCGCGGCAGACGCACTATGGCCGCGCGGCCTCTGATGACCTCCCGGCGCTGGAGCGACAGCTCTTTGAGCTACGCGAGGCGCATCACGAGAGTGTGCGCTACTACCGCGATCTTCTGGAGAAGGCGGTGCGGGATTCCGAGCGCATATGGGCGCGTTTGCAGCGTCTTGACCCGATGCAGGCGCCCCGCCCCGAGATCGACCTTGAGCAACTGGCTCAAGATATGCGTACCTGGCGGCAGGAAGCTACCGCTAACGAGGAGAACCCGCGGGTGTTGCAGGAGCTTGTGGGGCGACGTGCGGCTGCGCTGATGCGGCGGATCGAATCGGTGATAACGGAGGTTGAACAGGGCCGAGCCGATCTTGCGAGCCTCGCCTCCCAGTACGAAGATATAAGGGCCCAAGTGCTCCAGCTTCGGACCACCATCCATGAGCTAGGTCGTCAGGGGGATTGGGGCCAGATTCTCTGGGACACGGAGCTAGCCGATAGCGCCTGGCAGCGCGCGCAGGAGCTGGAACGCGAGGGGAGCACCAGCTCCACGCTGCCGAGCGCGGTGAACGCTATGCAACGTGCTGTGACGGCAGCCGGGGAGGCGGCGCGTCTGTATGGGGATCTTCACTCAGAGATGACCCGCGCATTGGGCCGACTCGAACGCGCATGGCAGATCGCCTCCACCAAGCTGGGGCGCGCAGTGCGCCGGCAGCGTAGCTTGGAGGAGCGCCAGCGTCCCGACGATGCGCGCGAGGTCGCGGCGGTGTGCGACAGCGCCCAACGCGCGATGGAATTGGCGCGCGCCGCTACGACGTTTGAGGACGCTTTCCGTCACCTGCGAGATGCCCAAAACCATCTTCTCAGGCTTTAGTTCGGCTCTGTGGAGTCCGCGTCTTCTGGCCACACGGGAACGAACATTAGCCATTGGTCCGGCACCGCACGGATGCGCTCTTCTATGATAGCCAGAACCCGCAGCGCGTTGTGGCGGATGGTTTCTTCTCGGTCTCCCCTCTCTTCCATCTCGAGCAACGGCGACGATACCAGATGGTACTTGCCCTCTTCGTCTTGGTAGCAGCTCGTGACTTGGACGCGTGCGTTGGCGCGCAACGCCAGTCGGATGTGGCCGGTAGGCATAGGCGCGAGTTGGCCAAAGAACGGTAGGAGATCGTCGTCCATCGAGGCTGGCCGATCGGCACCGGTGATGACCACCCCGCCTTGTTTCAGCCTCTCCAGTGCCAATCGCAAGGAAGCCATGGTAATGGGCGTCATGATGATACCGCGGTGACGCCGGATCCTGTTGACGGCTCGGGCGCCCCAGCCAGGCGAGCTCAGACTGAGGCCTTGCATCTCCATGCCGTGGGCCGCCATCCACTGGCTTACGAGGTCATAGTTACTGATGTGTGGTCCCACCACCATCAGGCCACGATCGTCGCGGCTGGCTTCCAACGTTCTCTCCCAGGCCTCCTGATCGACCTCCACGAGGACTCGATCCTGCTCATAGTCCTTAATGCGAGCCCGCAGCATGTCATAGTAGGTGTGCCCAGAGTGCCGTATGGCTCGCGCCGCTAGGGCATCCAACGTCTGACCATCGAGCTCGGGCATGACATGCGCCAAATTCCGTCGGAGGTTGGTGTACATGGCCCCCCGGCTCTTGATGACTCGATCGGTGAGCCGATCCGCTAGCCAGTAGCCGGCACGGGGCGGTAGAATGCGGGCGAGGATAAGCCCAAGCCCGATGCCCAATGGGCCGCCAAGACACCACTGGAGCATTACGCCCCTCTCCCTTCTTGACTGTCTGTAATGGTAAGGGTAGAGGCCGCTTCGACGATGACCGGAATGCCGCGCGCGAGGCAAAAGGCTGTTGCCAGCCAAGCGACGCCCTGGAAAGCCCTCCTGACGCCATCCGCTACGGCCTGAGAGAGCGATCCTTGCGCGGCATAGAGCGCTAGGGCGCTGGCGAGGGCCAGCCCCGCGAAGGCGACGCACTTGACTATGCCATAGCTCGTACGCATCCAGGGGCTTTTGACGAGGGCGCGCCCTAGCGGGCTCCGGACGCTGTCGAACGGGCGTTGTCCCTCACTCACATGGACGCTGCGGAGTCCGTCCACGATGGTGCCGCGCACCACAAAGATGATGGGAATGACCACCGATACGAGCCCCATATCCGATAGGCAGATCCAGAGCACCAGCTCCACCGTGCGATCTACCATGATGTCAAGCACGCTGCCCAGAAGTGTGCTCTCATCGCGGGCGCGGGCGACGATGCCATCCATGGTGTCCATAAGGATGAGAATGACGATGAGCGGCGTGGCGGCGACGCGCCAAGGAGCAGACCGGGCATAGAGAAGAGCTACCACCACCACCAGGACGGGCAGTCGTAGTACGGTAATGGTATTGGCCATGTTGAGTCTTCTGGGCGTGGTGGTCATGGCGAATCCTCTCCTTGGTTCTCGCGCTGTCGTGCTTTGGCGGCTTGCCGCGCGCGCTTGAGAGCTTGCATGCTAAGGGGATGCGCGTCACCGGCATCCATCGCTTCCCAGCGAACGTCGTGATCGCCCATGACGCGCGATAGCTCTTCCCAGAGGTGCCGATGCTCTACAGGGGTGCCCTTGCTGGTGCGCCATCCGTTGCGTTCCCACTGGGCGAGCCAGCGGGTGGCCCCATGGAGCACATAGCTGGACGCGGTGTGGATGCGCACGCGCGACCTCGTCCGGAGTTGCTGCAACCCCTTGATGGCGGCGTACAGCTCGGCGGCGTTGATGGTGGCGGAAGGCCACGATCCGGCCACGACCTGGGGGCGTTCGCCGGCGCGCACGATGGCGGCGGCATATCCGGCTGGGCCCGGCGATCCCAGAACGCTGGCTCGCGTGTAGATCGCAACCTCCTCCAGATCTGGCATGGGAGCGTTGCCGTCGTTGTGCCCTAGCGCCTTGTAGCGACCATGCCTCGCCAGCTCGTCGGCGCGCTCGTTGAGTGGGTCCCCCGCATGCCCGCGTGTCCATTGCCAGTGGATCTGGTGCCTGCTCGCTTGGCGATCGAGCTCCTGCCAGAGATCGGCGTTCTGGACCGAGGAGCCGTTGGCCTTGCGCCAACCGCGGCGTTTCCACGCATCCAGCCAGCGGGTGATACCGTTGCGAAGGTAGGTAGAATCTGTGACGATAGTCACTTTGCAGGGCCGTTTTAGCTGCTTGAGCGCCTCGATAGCGGCTCTCAGCTCCATGCGATTGTTGGTCGTGTCCGGCTCGCCGCCCGAGAGCTCCTGCCGATGGTGCCCCCAAAGCAGCACGGCGCCCCACCCGCCGGGACCGGGGTTGGGATCGCAGCCGCCATCAGTATAGATGAGCACTTGAGTAGAGGGGCTGCGTGCTTGGGTGGATGCTTGCGCCATGTTCACTGTGCCATGA
>CAZTMY010000195.1:0-4925 GCA_964614895.1 uncultured Anaerolineales bacterium | reverse complement strand
AGCCCGCCTGGCTCCCAGGGGTATAGATGGCAAACTCTGTCGCCTGCCGCAGCCGGCGGATCCGCTCCCCATCCTGGCCCCAGGCGTAGAGTCCCTCGGACCAGGTGCGTGCAACCTGCTCGGCATAGGCGCCGACCGACAAGCCCTTGCGGCGTGCGTCATCCAGGTTCACCCAAGGCTCGAAATCGGAGGGACGTAGCTCCGGGAAGGTGAGCAGGAGGTTGGTCATATCTCCCTTGGGATCGATGATGATCGAGGGGATGCCATCCAAGGCTGCCTCTTCGAGGAGCGTGACTCCGAGTCCCGTCTTGCCGCTGCCAGTCATGCCCACGCACACGGCGTGTGTTGTCAGGTCACGGGCATCGTACATGATGGGCTCGTCAGTCACCGCCTGGCGGGCGTCCGGATCGAACGCCCGCCCGAGGTAGAATGCCCCCAGTCTCTCCTCGACTGCCATAAGCTCAATCTCCCTCCGCTGAAGCAATGACCCTGGCCAGCGTACCTAACGACGCAGCGTCGATACCAAACGCACGGGGTCTATGAGCAGATCGAAAGCGTCAATTACGCTCGGAGTGAACACATCGGCCCGAGTCAGTGCACTCACGGCCAGGCCCTCATCTCCCAGCACTGCGATTCCCAGCCTGGCCGCCTCGAGCATCAGTGCATCGTTGGCGCCGTTCCCGATCGCTGCCACGTGCGCGGCTCCCAGACCAGTCGCGAGGTCCGCCTTAGCCTGGGCCTCGCCGCCCCCAGGGACACGCTCAACCGCTACGCCCAGGGTTTCCGCCAGTTGGCCCGCCGTCCCGCGTGTATCGGCCGTCACCAGCAAGACTCGCAACTTTTCCCGCAGAGAGGCAACGCGCTGGGCCACACCCGGGATGAGGACGCCCGCGCTCGTCAAGGTCCCGTTGATATCGAGGAGCAGATACTCTAGAGCAAGATCGCCCAAACCAGGGATTGAGACGCTCAGCACGGTGATTCCTCCCATCTGCACCAAGTTGACACGAGACTCGGGGCATGGTATACTTGTTTCCGTACCCAAGGGGGGTACCCTATAGGGTGCCCAGAGTGTTCAATTCCAGCGTAGTACAAAGGAGCGAAGATGAGCGACAGAATCAAGCACGTGACGGACGTGAGTTTCCAACAAGACGTCTTGGAATCGCCTACGCCCGTTTTGGTCGATTTTTGGGCTCCCTGGTGTGGTCCTTGTCGGATGATCACACCCATCGTGGAGCAGTTATCTGAAGAGTATGATGGCCGCGTGACTTTTGTCAAGATGAACACGGATGAGAACATGGACACGGCGACCAGCCTTGGCATTCGGGGGATTCCCACGCTAATCCTGTTCGCCGATGGTGAAGAGGCGGTCCGCATCGTGGGCGTGACGCCCAAGCCAACGCTGAAGCGCAAGATCGACGCTGTGCTCGCTCCTGAATAGGCGTGAGACAGCTCTTTGCAGAGAACTGGCTCAGCCTGCTTGTGCTGGGCGCACTGGGGCTTGCGTTCACCGTGCTTCGCACCAGCCCCTCTAACTTGGCATCACTGGATGAGCTCAAGAGCCTGATTGGGGCCGGACGGCCAGTGCTGATCAAAGTCTATACCAACACTTGAACGGCCTGCCTCATAGCCAAGCCCGTCGTCGACGGGATCGAGAGGCCTCTGGGCGAGCGCGAGATCCTGTTCCGAATAGCGCTTACCAGCGACGTCGGCCGAGCTCTCGCCCCCGAGATGGGCGTCCGGGGCGTCCCGACGCTGGTCGTCTATGACGCTGGCGGCAAGGAGATCCTGCGCCGGGCCGGAGGGATTCGCAAGCAAGCTGTGCTAGATGTCCTAGGTTTCGAGACAGAACTGTAGCGAGAAAAGAGTAGTAACCTGTCATGCCGATCTATGAATACGAATGCACCGAGTGCGGAGCCCGCTTTGACAAGTTCGTGCGCAGTATCTCCCGACAGATAGACGTCATCTGTCCTGAGTGCAAGAGCCGCAACTGCCGCAAGATAGTCTCCACGTTCTCCTCAGGCCAGAGCGGATCCAGCGGCTCTAGCTGCTCGCCTTCGGGCGGTTGAAGCCTCACACGCCGGGGCTAGTTAGCCCCGCACACAAACGAACGGCGGGAAGCAACTGTGACGCAACTAGAGGATCGTGTACGAGATGACTTGATCCTCCGCCTGCGCCGGATTGAAGGCCAAGCCAAAGGCATCCAGCGTATGGTTGAGGACGGCCGCAGTTGCGCCGAGATACTTGACCAGCTCGCCTCGGTACGAGCCGCCACGCGTAGTGCCAGCATCGCCCTGATCCGCTACTATGCCAGCACGTGCGCCGATTCGCCAGAAGGCAAGAGGGATCTGGGCAGCATTCTGGATATGGTTTTCCGCGCCACCGAGTGACGACCACCATCTCCGCCATAGCAACTTGGCCGCCGAGACGAAGGTTGACAGGCCTCCTTCACACCACTACCATCGCCAATGCAAGATACGGGGGGCGGGAGGCATGAAATGGCGACAGATCGAGGCCGCAAGAGCGTTCCTGCAGACCGAAACGGGAGCCATCGTGCGCGATTGGGGCGGTCGTGTGCCGATAGCCCTCGTCTTTCCCAACACGTACACCGTGGGTATGTCCAACCTGGCGATGCACGGGCTGTACCAGTGGCTGAATGACCTGCCAGATGTCGCCTGCGAGCGCGCGTTCGCCACGCTGGAACGCGGAAAGGACCGGCAGGAGCCCGTCCTGACGCTCGAATCGCAGCGCCCTATCCACGAAACGAGCCTAGTTGCGTTTAGCATCTCTTACGAGCTCGACTACCCGAGCGTCGTGGGTGTGTTGCGTCGCTCCCGCATCCCCGTGCTAGCCAGGCAACGGCGTCGCTTTGATCCCCTGGTCATTATGGGTGGACCAGCCGTCTCTGCGAACCCGTCCGTGATGGGCCCTATCGCGGACGCCATCATGATCGGCGAGGCGGAAGACAGTCTCGACGATCTCGTCGAGGCGGGCAGGTTGGTGCTTGGCGGAAACCGCGACCTAGCGCTCGATTGGCTCGCCGATCTCCCTGGGGTCTGGGTACCCCGGGCTGACCGTGCGGGGCCGATCCAGCGCCAATGGGTGCGTGACCTGAGCCGACGGCCGTTCAGCTCTTCCATAGTGTGCCCCAAGGCCGAGTTCGGCGACATGCGCATGATCGAGATTGCCAGAGGTTGCGTCCATGCTTGCCGCTTCTGCCTGGCGACGCGTTGGTACCACCCCTTTCGCCAGCTTGATCCCCAACAAGTATTGGAGTTAGCACGTCAAGCACGAGGACGCTGGTCCAAGGTAGCCCTGGTCTCGGCAGCCGTTTCGGACTATCAGGAGATCGATGCGCTGGTAGAGGCGCTTCGTGCCGAGGGCATTGCCTTCTCGGTGTCATCCTTGCGAGCAACGCCCCTCTCACAGATCCTGCTGGAAGGACTCGCAGCCAGCGGCGCGCGTACGTTGACCATCGCGCCAGAGGCGGGCTCGCAGCGTCTACGAGACGCCATGCGCAAGGGAATCTCCCACGACGATATCATGCGGGCCACAGCCCTAGCATCAAGATTGGGGTTTGATGCCCTCAAGTTGTACTATATGGTTGGCCTGCCCAGCGAGACAGAGGAGGACATCGGCGCTCTGATCGAAATAACTCGCGAGATCGCGGAGCGTTTCCGGGCACGGGTGATCGTCGCGATCACGCCATTCATTCCGAAGGCACACACGCCCTGGCAGCGCCAGGGGATGGCACCCGAGAGAGTGCTAGACGAGCGCATATCTCGCATTCGATCAGCTTTGCAGTCAGAATCGATCAGCATACGCGCCGAATCCACGATCCTAGCGCGGGCGCAGGCGATCATGGCACGCGGCGACGAGGCACTGGGGGAAGCCCTCGCCAGCTCGAGCAGTATCTCGCCAAGACACGTGGAACGGATGGCGGCCAGAGCCGGTCTGGACGTGGAGGCTTACCTTGCCGACTGGGACGCGAGCCGTCCTCTTCCGTGGCACATGGTAGACGCTCGCGGTTGCCCAGCAACGACCAAGGACCTATGATGGGTTTCCAGCATTTGGGTGAACTTGTCGCTTACCGCTCCCCGTTGCTTGATGGTGTTGCCGTAGAGCATGCTTTCTTCACGCGTCTCGGCGGCGTCAGTGAGGGTCCGTTCAGCAGCTTGAATGTTAGTGGGACTGTTGGCGATGATCCGGCCAGCGTTGAGGAGAACCTTCGGCGCGTCTCGCTAGCGTTAGGTTGGCAGGCTGAACAGCTCGTCAGCGGATACCAGATCCACGGGGATCACATACACGCCGTCGTGCCGGAGGATGCGGGCAGGATCATCCCAGCGACGGATGCGCTGCTCAGTGACGTGCCCGGTCTCTTGCTGCTAGGCCGGTATGCGGACTGTGTGCCGGTACTGCTTTGGGATCCAGTGTTGGGGGTGGTAGGCTTGGCGCACGCCGGGTGGCGCGGTACCATTCGCCGCATCGCAGCCAAGACGGTGGCTACCATGGCGGAGCGCTATGGTAGCCACCCCTCGGATCTGCGCGCAGCCATCGGACCTAGCATTGGGCCGTGCTGCTTTGAGGTGGGCGACGAGGTGCTGCAAGCCTTCCAGCATACCTTTCCAGAGCATACTGCTGAGGTGCTTGACCGATCCAGAAGCCACGTGAACCTCTGGCGCGCTAATGCCCTGCAGCTTGCCCAATCGGGTGTAAGAGACATCGACGTTGCAGAGCTATGCACGTCTTGCCACGTCGACAGGTTCTATTCGCATCGCCGTGAGAGCGGCGTCACTGGCCGGTTCGCGGTGGTCATCGGCATACGGGCCGAGTAACACCCGCGACCATAGGGGGTGCAGATGGCAGATATCGCAAGCAACATCAACGACGTCCAGCGCCGTATCGAGGTGGCTTGCCTTCGTGCCGGT
>CAZTMY010000194.1:0-4950 GCA_964614895.1 uncultured Anaerolineales bacterium | reverse complement strand
TGCAGGCATCCAGCGCCTCCTTGGGTACTTCCTGGGCGCGATACGAGCGACACGAGTAGCGGCCCCTGATTACCTCGCCGAACTCCATGACATCCTCCCGATGCTATTCCGTGTACACATTCATCATATCGACGGGGGCAAACGATGACAACCGCCGCCGAGGGGCGCGAGGGATAACCATGCGCATCATCTTCCTGGGGACGGGCACCTCGCACGGCGTGCCCGCGCTGGACTGCATGCTCGAGAACTACCGACGTTGCCCCCACGACCTATGCCGTCGCGCGCAGACTGACCGCCGTTTGGCGCGGACGCGCGCTAGCATCGCCGTGGAAACGGACGGGGGCATCTTGCTGATCGACACGTCGCAGGACTTTCGCCAGCAGATGCTCGAGAGCTGTCTGCCGCGCATCGACGCCGTACTGTTTACCCATACCCACGCCGATCATGTGCAGGGGCTACCGGACATCCGCTCGTACTCACGAGCTCGCCAGGCGCCCATTCCCATCTATGGATCGGATGAAACTCTGAAAGAGCTCCGCGCTAGCTTTCGCTACGTGTTCGCACCGCCCGGCAACTATGTGGGCGGGGGGATTCCCACTCTGGAGCCCCACGTTATCGACGGATCGAGGCGAATCCTGGGGTTGACGGTAACGCCCATTCCCGTCGAGCACGGCCCGCTCAATGGCTGCTACGGGTATCGCCTGAACGACGTCGCCTACCTTCCTGACGTCAAGCGCATACCGGAGGCGTCCAAGGAGTTGCTTGCGGATCTCGACCTGCTCATCCTCAACTGCCTGAGACCTTGGCCCCACGTTAGCCATCTCTCGATGGAGGAATCGCTTGCCTACGTGGCGGAGCTGGCGCCTAGGCGTTGCTTGCTGACCCACATGACTCACAACATCGATCCTGCGGTGCATGGACGCATGCTGCCCAAGAACGTCGCCTTTGCCTACGATGGGTTGGCGGTACTGGCCTAGGCCGTTGGCGCCTCGATGGGGTTCCCGTTGGCGCTGGACGTGCGTTGCCCGACGGTGTGACGACGCGACCGCTGTACCCTAGCGTTGCCAGTATGTCCTCGGCGGAGCTCATGACCCACGTATCGATCCGCACGGCTACTGGCCTGGCGTAGGGGCGTGCCGTCGCAACCAAGCCGTGGTAGAATCGGGCTGGGCATGGGAAGGGTGTGAGGAGGTGGCGTGCGACGCATCTGGGAGGAACTGCAGCAGCAACACTTGACGGCATCGCAGCGGGCGCTGATCGGTTGGGAGCCCCCGCGCGCTGGCGGTTCGCTCTGGGGGCACGGCAGCGCGGCTACCGGCAAGAGCACGGCCCTGGTATGGCGACTGTTGCGGTTGCTTGAGAGCGGCGTCCGAGCGGACCAGATGCTCTGCCTGGTGCCACAGCGCGGCCAGGTGGAGCGCTACGAGCGAATGATCGCTGGTCGTCTGCTGGATGCCGAGCGTGGTGGCGCCGAGTCCAGTTCCATGGCCGTCGACATCACCACGTACTATGGCCTATGCCGTCGCTTGGTGGCTCTCTTCTGGCCGGTGTTGGCGCCCTCGGCGGGTTTTGCGCAGCCGGACATGGAGCCAGTATTCCTGACCATCGAGGCTGCTGAGTACCACATGGCCCGCATCGTGGAGCCGCTCATCGATGGCGAGGGCTACTTTCGCGAGCTTGGCATCCCGCGCGGGCGGCTCTTGTCACAGTTGTTGGACAACCTCAACAAGTCGGCGCTGGTCGGATTCCCCCCGGAAGAGATTGGGCAGCGTTTGGCGCGAGCTTGGGTGGGGGAGGCGGATCGACTCCTCAGCTATCAGCAGGCCCAAGAGTGCGCGTTGACCTTTCGGCGCTATTGCCTCGAGCACAATCTTGTTGATTTCAGCCTCACTACCGCCTTGGCGAGTTTGGGCGTTGAGCAGGTGCCAGAGGTGCAAGACTACCTGACACGTCGAGTTGCGCATCTCCTAGTTGACAACCTGGAGGAGAACGTCCCCGTGGCGTTGCGGCTCATTGCCTGGCTGAGAGCTCGTGCCGAGTCCACCATCCTCCTCAGCGACGAGCCCGGCGGCTATCGCGTGTTCCTCGGTGCCGATGCCGCCATGGCTCAGGAGATAGGCGCTGGTTGCGATGAAGCCCTACGTTTCGCCGAGCCGGTCACGGGGGGCACGCACACCATGGCCCTTGGCTGCGCTCTTGTGCGCGCGTTGCGCTCCGAGCCACCCGTCCTGCGCGCGCATGAGGGCTCGCCAGCGGAAGCTATCGCGGGGCAGACGCGTGAGAGCTACTGGGTGAGCATGGCGCGCTGGACGGGCGCGCAGATCCACGAGCTGGTAGCTCAGGGCACAGATCCATCGCGGATCGCTGTTATCGCGCCTTATGTAAGCGACGTGATGCAGTTCGTCCTGGGGGAAGAGCTGGCGGGTACCGACGTACCCATGCATCTGCTGCGGCCCTCCGCGCTTCTTCGCGATGACCCGATCATTCGCGCGCTGCTGACGCTCACCCTGCTAGCGCACCCTCAGTGGACCGACGAGCTCCGCTTGGGACAGCTGGCGCCCAGGGTCGAGGACATCGCCTGGGCCTTTGCTAGCCTCTTGGTGGGGCTAGATCCAGTGCGGGCCGCGCATCTGGCCGAGGCGGGTTGGCAGCCCAAGACTCTGAGCTTGCTCCCCCTCGATCAAGATGATGCGGGCGGGCTGCGTGGGGCAGAGCGGGTCTGGGAGCGGGTGGGCTATTCCTATCGATCGCGCTATGGGGCGCTGCGATCGTATCTCGAAGCGTATCAGCAGGCTGAGCCTCAGCCGGTGGACCAATTCCTCATGGGATTGTTTGGCGAGGTGCTGAGCGAGCCCGGCTATGTCTTTGCGCATGATCCGGCTGCCGCGCGCTCGCTGGGCAGGCTGGTGGAATCGGCGGCCAAATTCCGGGCCGCGAGTAGAACCGATGCTTCGCCTTCTACCGGCTCGGACGGCGAGCCGCCTCTCTCGATGGCGAGAGAATACGTGGAGACCATTCTGAGCGGCATCGCCAGCGCCGACTATCGCGCAGATTGGGCGACCGAGCCGATCACTGGCGTCATCGTGGCGCCTGCCTATGCGTACCTTACACGAGATCTTCACAGCGACTATCAGTTCTGGCTGGACTTGGGGTCGGTGGGATGGTGGACTCGGCCCAACCAGCCGCTGACCCATCCTTACGTGCTATCGGCGTACTGGCCTGCGGATGCCGTCTGGACGGACGTCCATGAGGAGGCCGAGCGCCAATGCGCCCTCGTCCGCGTCCTCTACGGCCTTGCCGCCCGTTGCCGCCTGGGCATCTACCTGGCCTCATCGGACCTGGGCGTCACCGGCGAGCCCGCTGACGCTCGCCTGGAGCGCGTCCTTATGCGCGTCCTCCTTCACAAGGATAACGGCCATGACCGCAATGCCTGAATCCACGCTCTACGGCTACCGCCTCCGACGCCACCAGCGCACCATCCTGGAACGAATGCGCGCCAGCCGCGACGACCATCCCCTACGTCTGGCCGTCTCCGCCGTGCCCGGCAGTGGCAAGACGTTGACTTTGGCCCTGCTGGCGGCTGACCTGATCGTCTCCGGACGCATCGGCGAGCAAGGCGAGGTCCTCGTCGTCACGGTGCAGAACGCCGCCGTCGCCAACATCAACCAGCGCATACGCGCCATCCTGAGGGACCAGGGTCTGCCGCCTGTCGGCTATCGCGTTTGCACCCTACACAAGCTGGCGGCCGATATCGTCCGCGAGCGCGCTGACCTGGCGGGCGTCTCCGAGAGGCTGATCATCGTGGACGACGGCGAATCGCGGCGCGCCCACCGCTATGCCGCCGGGACCTGGATCAACCAGAATCGCGGTTGGTGGGAGACCTTTCTGCCTGATGGCAGCGCCAACCAACGCCAACATGCCACGGAAAAGTGGCGTGCCCGGACCGAGGACATCTCCCGCGAGGTCACCAAACTCTGCAAGCACCTGCGCTACACACCCGACCACGTCGCCATGGTGGTGGGCCGCGACGCCGGACCCTTTCTGCGGATGGGCGTTGCCCTGTATCGCCGATACCAGCGCTACCTAGCAGCGCGTGGCGGCCTGGATTTCGACGACCTCATCTGGCGTGCCATGGACGCTCTCCAGCAGGACCCGGCGTTCCTAGCGGCCCTGCGCCGACGCTGGCCCTTTCTCCTGGAGGACGAGGCCCAGGACAGCTCGCCGCTCCAGCAAGAGATCCTCTCCCTTCTGGCTGGCGATGCCCTCGCCTGGGTACGCGTCGGCGACCCCAACCAGGCCATCAACAGCACCTTTACCGCCGCCGACCCGCGCTACTTTCGTCACTATCAGCACCAGCCGGGCGTCGCCAGAGCGCATCTACCCGAGTCGGGCCGTTGCGCCCTGCCCATCATCGACCTAGCCAATTATCTTGTCCGGTGGACCGTGACCTCCCACCCGCTGCTGGAGGTTCGCTCTATGGCCTTTGAGCCTCAGCAGATCGAGCCAACCCGGCCCGGTGATACCCAGCCCAACCCTCCAGCAGACGACTCACATATCGTTGTGCGCCGCGCCGGGTTCGACAGCCCCGAGGACGAGGCCCAAGCGCTGGCCCGCTGGGCCGCCAGCTATGTGCAGAGGATGCCGGATCGCTCTGCCGCCATCCTCTGCCCGTCCAACTGGCTCGGTGCCTTGGTCGTGGAGGCGCTGGAAGCCCTGGATGGCCCAGCCGTCCTCGTGGATGACCTGCTGCGCTCCACGCCCCAACTGCGTCGCGTGGCCGAGGTCCTGGCATGTCGGCGCCTACCTGGCTCAGCCGACCCGCCGTTCTGCTTTGGCGCGTCTCTATGTGGCCTTGGAAGCGGCCGGCGATGATCAGGACCTGCCCTCGCCAAGCATTCTACGCCGCCGACGCACGCTATGCGCTGGGCCACTTCGACGGCAAGAAGTTCA
>CAZTMY010000193.1:0-4972 GCA_964614895.1 uncultured Anaerolineales bacterium | reverse complement strand
CACGCCTTCATGTGGCTGGTCTGGATGCGTGGGATGGTACCCCGGTGCTTGATATCAAGCCCTACATAGGTTGGCTCGATGATGCCATCTCGTCCGGGCGACCTTGAGCTTGCCGTCGCAACGGCTATACTACGAGCGTGAGTCGGGAAGCAGACGCAGGAGATGGAGCAAATCATGAGCAGCAAGATACGGGTCACCGTGTGGAACGAGTACCGCCACGAGAAGATCCATGAGGCGGTCAGCAGCGTGTATCCCGAGGGCATCCACAAGCAGATCGCGGCTTTCCTCGAGCCAGAGGCCGATCTGACCGTGCGATGTGCCACTCTGGATGAGCCTGACGACGGATTGCCCCCCGAGGTACTGAAAGAGACGGACGTGCTGCTCTGGTGGGGTCACATGGCGCACCAGGATGTGGCTGACGAGACGGTGGATCGCGTGCAACAGTGGGTCCTAGCGGGTGGTGGGTTGATCGTGTTGCACTCGGGGCACCTATCCAAGATCTTTCGTCGGCTGATGGGCACCAACTGCACGCTGCGATGGCGCGAGATTGGAGAGCGCGAGCGGCTGTGGGTAGTTGATCCTTCGCACCCCATCGCCGAGGGACTTGAGCCCTACTTTGAGATCCCGCACGTCGAGATGTACGGGGAGCTGTTTGACATTCCTCAGCCCGATGAGTTGGTGTTCATTAGCTGGTTCCAGGGCGGGGAGGTCTTCCGCTCTGGGTGCGCCTACCATCGCGGCAAGGGCAAGGTCTTCTACTTCCGGCCGGGCCACGAAACATTACCGATCTACTACCAAGACGAGGTCCAGCGCGTGATCCGCAACGCCATCCGGTGGGCTGCGCCGGTCAATGGCCCCTACGCGGATACCACCGAGTGCTCGAATCCCAAGCCGTTGGAGGCGGTGGTCATCGAGGAGTAGCGTGGGCATGGTCTGTCTGGCGCCCGAGTGTGTTGACGCGCTCGGGCGCTTCTTTTAGCATGAGGGCGGCGGAGTCTGGCGATTCGTCGCTGGGAAGGGACTCGAGGAGGATGTCGTGGAGAAACGCGTGCTCGGGAAGACTGGGCTAGAGGTCAGCAGGCTCGGACTAGGAGGCCTGTTCGTTTCCAAGGTGGGTGGGCCGTTTGAACAGGCTCGTGAGGCCATCCATCGCGCCATCGCGTTGGGCATCAACTACTTGGATACGGCTCCGGGCTATCTGAACAGCGAGGAGGTCTTGGGCCGGGCTCTGGCCGATATAGATGCGCCGCTGGTCATATCCACCAAGTTGGGTGGGCGCCCGCAGCCCTTCGATGCCCAGGATCCCGACCAGTTGCGAGCCTCGTTTCGCGAGAGCTTGCGCCTGTTGGGGCGCGACTATGTCGATATGCTTATCATCCACGAGCCAGACCGCCCGGGCCAATACGACTGGTGGACTGACAAGGAGCACTATGACGGGCCGGTGATGGACGTTTTGGCCGAGCTCCGCGATGAGGGACACATCGGCTACATCGGTTTGGGAGGCACGACGGCTTACGAGCTGGCCCACATCATCCGAACGGGCAAGTTTG
This sequence comes from uncultured Anaerolineales bacterium, assembly GCA_964614895.1. Classification (GTDB taxonomy): domain Bacteria; phylum Chloroflexota; class Anaerolineae; order UBA1429; family UBA1429; genus DAIRUQ01. The sequence goes on along the minus strand of CAZTMY010000193.1, from coordinate 3,422 downwards.
ATGTGGTCCTGACGGCTTTTAACTACAGCTTGCTTTGGCGCGAGGCCGAGATCGAGGTGTTGCCCGCGGCCGTCGAGCAGGGCATGGGGATCATCATTGGCTCTCCGTTGCAGCAGGGCGCGTTGGCACGGCGGTACGACGACGAGGTGCGCCAGGGGGCGCGTTGGCTGAGCAAGCCGCGGCGCGAGCAGTATCTGCGCCTATACGCCCTGTTGGACGAGCTTGGCATGCCCATCACCGAGCTGGCTATGCGCTTTGTCATCTCGAATCCCCATGTGGATACAGTGCTGACCGGGGCGCGCAGCGCTCAGGAGGTGGAGCAGAACGTCGCCACAATCGCCAAAGGACCGCTTCCCGAGGATATCCTCGGCCGCTTGGACGAGATCGCGGCCATGGTCCCTTTCCGCCCGTTCGAGGAGCCGTTTGGATTGCCTTTCATGCGGCCCTACGCTGGCCCTGGGCCAGCCGCATGAGGAGGTTGTGATGCGCGAGTTGTGGGTTGGTCACGCGCGAGCGCGCATCACGCCGCGCTACCCAGTGCACATGGCTGGGTATGGCTATCGCTCGGGCAAGAGCGTTGGCATTCACGATGATCTCTATGCTAATGCTATCTATCTGAAGGATGGTGAGCGGCGTGTGTTGCTGCTGGCGCTTGATCTCTGTTCCCTGGATGTCGAGAGCTTGCTTGAGATCAAAGGCGCTATCGATGAACGTACGGGTTTGGCCGCACACGAGGTACTGGTGAATGCCTCGCACACGCATGCTGGCCCGATGGTCACGCGCCGCGCGTATCAGCCGTTTGAGCCTGGCTATCTGGGCGCCGTGATTCTGCGTGCATCAGAGGCGGCGGCTAGAGCGATAGACGATGCACGGCCAGCGACATTGGCCGTGGGAGGCGCCCCCGTCCAGATCGGCGGCAACCGTCGTCAGATCAAGGGTGACGGCTCGGTGGTACTCGGCGTCAATCCTGCGGGAGAGACGCTGCAAGAGGTCACGGTCTGGCGGTTGGCTCGTCGAGATGCACCTGACGTTGTTTTATGGACCGCTCCCGTGCACGGCGTGGTTATGGGCGATGACAACCTGCTGATCTCATCCGAGTGGATGGGCGCGACGGTGCGGATTCTGGAGGCCGCCGATCCTGGCCTCCGCGCGGTGTTCCTCCAGGGATGCTGCGGAGACCAGAACCCATTACGGCAGGGGAGTTCCTTTGGCTGGATGGATGTCCTGGCCGAGCGTGCCGCGCGGGGCATTCAGCAAGCGTTGGCTAGTGCCCACCGGGTAGAGCCGATGCCCCTTGTCAATCACACGAGTACGATGGCGCTGCCTATCGCCACGGAAGCACGTACCGATGAGCATAGCACGGAGCCATGCCCTATCCATGGGGTGCGTGTGGGGGATGCCGCTATCGTGGGCTTGGCTGGCGAGCCCTTCGTGCGCTATGCATTGCACGGGCGGGCGCTCCATGGGGAGGATACGACGATGATTCTCGGGTATAGCGATGGTACAATCGGCTATCTCCCCACGGCAGAGGCCTATGAAGAGGGCGGTTATGAGCCCAATGCCTATGTGTGGTATCCCGACGGCGTCCCGCTGGATCCGGGCGTTGAGAACGTCGTCAAGGATGCCATCGAACGGATGCTGAACGAGATGGGAGCGCTGCAAGCATGACGCAACTCCAGGTTGGGCACGCTCGCGCGTGTATCACGCCGCCACTCGGTATCACGATGATGGGCTACGGCGCGCGGACCGAGGGGGCCGCCGCCATACACGATGATCTATGGGCCAATGCGGTCGCGCTGTCAGATGGCACGCAGCGGCTCCTGATACTGGCGCTGGACGTTTGTGAGATGCCACTCTATACGACGCATCTGCTCAAGGGTGCCATCATGTACGCTACTGGGCTGGAGCCCGACCAGATCCTGATCAACACGTCGCATACGCACGCCGGTCCTGATGTGGGCGTAGTGGTAAGCCAAGACCCCCTGGCGTTGTGCGAGCCCACCTATTTTGTCGCATTCGCGAACGCGTCTGCTGATGTGTGCCAGCGCGCGCTGGCTGATCTTGCTCCCGCGACGCTGCAAGTGGGCCAGGCGGAGGTGGAGATCGGGGCTAGTCGCCGTGAGCGGACCTCTGAGGGGGCCACTGTCATCGGGGTTAACCCTGATGGTCCGCGCATGCCGATCTTGACGGCATGGGCATTTGTGCGCTCTTTGCGAAGCGACGTCGTTTGGTGGAGCCTGCCTCTACATGGGGCTACCGTGACGTCGGACAACTTGGAGATATCGGCCGAATGGATGGGGGCGGCCGTGCGCGACTTTGAGGCCGACCACGATGAGGCCGTTGCCGTCTTTCTACAGGGCTGCTGTGGTGACCAGAACCCCTATCGCGAGCGCAACAGTTTTGAGCAGATGGCCGAACACGGGGCTGACGTGGCTGCTGCGCTGGCCAAGGCTCTCCTGTCGGCCCGGGAGGTGGTGAGCGTCCCCCTCGTTCATCGGTGGCGGACGGTGCTCCTGCCCAGCGCGCGCGGAGGGGTGCAGCGGCTGCCCGTGCACGGCCTTCGCTTGGGTGACGCGGCTCTCGTCAGCCTGGCTGGTGAGCCGTTCGTAGCTTATGCGCTATACGCTCAGCAACTCCGGCCCGGCCCAACGACCATGGTCATTGGCTACACGGACGGAACGGTGGGGTATCTGCCTACAGGCGACGCCTTTGAGGAAGGGGGATATGAGCCCAACTCGTGGAAGGGCTTTGCCGACGGCGAGCCGCTGACTCCGGAGGTGGAGCCGATCGTGAAGGAGACCATCGCTGCCATGTTCGCGGATCTCGGCGATCTCGACTGGAGCGAAAAACGTGGCTGTTAGAGTCCGCTGCGACTCTCGGGGAGGCCGCTGATGCTCAAGGTGCTTGACTTCTGGTTCTTGGGCACAGGCAATACGCTGATCGTTGGCAGGGCCATGGCTATCGGCCCATCGGCGCCAGGGACATCCGGATGTCGCTGAATATCTATCCCGTGTTGGTCTCAGAGCGCGGCAAGCGCTCGGCTCGCCGCTGCGCGTGAGATTTGCTAGCTGGGCCAGCTCGCTGGGGTCATATCCTTGTGTTGCTCGACATCCTTTGGGCCCTTGCTATCGCGCGTTCTCGCCTGCGGTCTCGACAGTTCAAGATAGCAATTTGGCACGCACAAGGCGGGCCTGGGAGAGATCCCAAGCCTGACTTGCGCGTCCAGCGTAAGCGCGCCGACTATTCCTCGGCGATCATGATTGTCACGCTTGTCGGCGTGCTCTCGTCGTCGATGATGAGCGTGAGATCGCGGCCGTCCTTGCTGAAGGAGTGCATGGTGGGGAGGGGACTGTCCCCGTGGGTCCAGCCGTTGTTTTCGAGGGCTTCCAGGTAGTAGTTGGCTACTTCCTCTGCCGTTGCGT
>CAZTMY010000192.1:4408-5011 GCA_964614895.1 uncultured Anaerolineales bacterium | reverse complement strand
ACATCGTGCAAGACATCCTAGGAGATGCCCATGCGCCATGACCGCCCCGCAGACGCTCTTCGCCCCGTGACCATCACCTCGGGCTATCTTGACTATGCCGAGGGCTCCGCGTTGATCACCTGCGGCAATACCCGCGTCCTGTGCGCCGCAACGGTCGAGCAGGGGGTACCGGACTGGCTCTCTGGCAAGGGCTCTGGTTGGGTCACGGCCGAATACGCCATGCTGCCCCGCAGCACGGCCCAGCGGACACCACGCGAGACCCACGGTCTAGGCGGACGTACACAGGAGATCCGACGTCTCATCGGACGGTCGCTACGAGCCGCAGTGCCATTGGAGACCCTCGGCGAGCACACGGTGATCATCGACTGCGACGTCATTCAAGCAGACGGCGGCACGCGCACCGCAGCCATCACGGGCGGCTATGTTGCCCTCGCCCTAGCCATTCGCAAGATGGAAGCGTCAGGCTTTGTTGACCATCCTATCCCGCTAACGCCAGTAGCAGCCGTCAGCGCGGGCATCGTCGACGGTGAGACCTTGCTCGATCTCTGCTACGCTGAGGACAGCCGCGCCGACGTTGACCTGAACGTCGTCATGAATGCCGCG
>CAZTMY010000192.1:0-4398 GCA_964614895.1 uncultured Anaerolineales bacterium | reverse complement strand
CGGGTGCCTACATCGAGGTCCAAGGCACCGGGGAGGGCGGCACGTTTACGGGTGAACAGTTGGATCGCTTACTGGATCTCGCCAGAAAAGGCATCGAGCGTTTGCTGATTCTGCAACAGGACGCCCTGCAACGTTAAAGCCATCAAAAGGAGACTCGGCATGATTCCTACACGCCAAGACGCTTGGGAGCTGCTGAACGAACACACCAAGAACCCGAACCTGATCAAGCACGCGTTGGCCGTCGAGGCCGCCATGGCTGGCTATGCCGAACGCTTTGGTGGCGACGTTGAGCAATGGCGCGTCACAGGGCTCATCCATGACTTTGACTATGAGGAGCACCCCACGTCCGAGGAGCATCCGCTGGTGGGCTGCGGCATCCTAGAGTCGTTGGGCTGGCCGGACGAGATCATCGAGGCCATCAAGGGCCATGCACCGTACCTCGGCGTGGCCCGCACCACACCCATGGCCAAGGCCTTGTTTGCCGTGGATGAGCTGACGGGATTGATTGTCGCCTGCGTGCTGGTGCGCCCTGACAAAAGCTTGCACTCGCTAAAAGTGTCATCGGTCATGAAAAAGTGGAAGGACAAGTCCTTTGCCCGCGGCGTCAGTCGAGAGGATATCGAGATCGGCGCGGAAGAGCTAGGGGTTCCCTTGCGCGAGCATGTCGGATTCGTCGTCGAGGCCATGCGCAAGGTTGCGCCCGAGCTTGGGCTCGACGGATCCTGAAGATAGAACACGGGGTACCATCCGTGCAGCGAGCACGTCATGGAAGACATTGGTGGCTAGCGGGGCTGTGGATTCTCGCGTCGGCGGGAATCACACAGGCCTGCTCAAGCCCGCCCATCGCCCAGAGCACCTTGGCCGCCACCAGTGTGCCCACGGCTATCAAGCGACCAAGCCTGACGGCCACGCGCACGGCAACGGCCATCCCACCTACCGCGACCCCATCCCCCTCGCCGTCACCAACACCGTTGCCAACAGCCACCTCTACCCAGACCTTGGCGCCTACAGCTACAGCCACGCCCACGGTGGCGCCGACGCCAGAGCCCGTGGTGCACGTCGTGGAGGCGGGAGAGGTCTTGGGTAGGATTGCGGACCAGTATGGCGTGACAGTGGATGACTTGGCTCAGGCCAATGGCATCGAGCCTGAAGACATACTCAGCATCGGGCAGAAGCTCGTGATCCCCCTAGAGGCTCTGACGGCCGAGGCCACCTCTTCAGCCGTCCCCACCACAGCCAAGGCAACATCCACACCGACGGCCACGGCCACACGCACCAACACACCGACGCCAACCGCTACCACAACTCGCACTCCTACGGGGACCAACACTGCGACGCGCACCAACACGCCCGCTACACCCATCGCCACGGCCACGACAGAGCCCACCATAGTCGCCGACATCATCCACACCGTCGAAAAGGGAGAGTACCTCGGGCTCATCGCCAAGCGCTATGGCATCGAAGAGGATCTCATTGCCAAGGCCAACGGAATCACATCGGACTCGCTGCTGAGAATCGGTCAGAAACTGCTGATCCCGTCAGTACCGGTGACGCCAACAGCTACGCCGCGGTCCACGCCGGCATCGCTCGTCGATGAGCCCACGAGTGGGCCCGATCAGCCACGCGCAGACATCGTGTACGTCGTGGCGAAAGGCGACACGCTCAGCTCCATCGCCGCCCGCTATGACGTGGACCTTGCCGATCTCGCCAAAGCCAACGATATCACAGCGGATGCGGTGCTCAGCATTGGCCAGGAACTGGTGATCCCCTCCATCCCGGTAACACCGTCGCCCACTCTGACGGTTACTCCGACGTTGACGCCAACGCCCATGCCAACCCCGACACCTACCCTGATTCGGCGCACCGAGACGTACCCATACCGCGCGCCATTCCTGCTGTGCCCAATTCAGGACGCAGCCTACCAGGGCGCCGCGGCGCACGTCCTGCTAGACTGGACCTCTGTCGGCATCTTGGACGCCAACGAGTGGTATCTGGTGGAACTCTGGCCAGCGGGAACAACCCGAGACACAATCGATTTTTGGACCAAGGCGACGTCCTGGCGGCCCGACCCTGCCCTGTTTCCAGACAACTGGGCCGACGTCAGTCACTTCTCGTGGTGCGTCACCGTGGTGGAGCGACTTCCCAGCAATCCTCCGTGGCGCGCCATTAGCCCTACGAGCTTGACGCGGCAATTCTTCTGGAACCGCTAAGCGCATTCTCTCTGGACGATAGGAGAGCTCGACGATGAGACTCGGAACCATAGCCACACTCACAGCACTGGCGATGCTGCTCACGGCCTGCGGAACTCCTAGAGGCGCCACCGTGGCAACAGCCACGGCCGTGCCCGAGCGTGCACCATCCTCTGCCGAGAAAGCCCCGGCGGGCACCGGCCAGACTGCCTCCGCGACCCCGCTGCCACCGATCACGCCCACGGTGCTACCGATCTCCATCACGCCGGAGCCCCCTTTGGCCGAGCCCTTTCCTGCTCTCGACGAGATCCCCGCGGATCAGGCAGAGGTCGTGGAGCACTGGGACATGACGCAAGGGCCCCAAGGCTGGTCGCCCACCCACGATCTCGCTCGCTTTGCCACGGAGGATGATGGCATCCATACAAAAGCCACCGGCGGCGATCCCTACATGTTCGGGCCGCGCATCAGCATCCAGGCCGAGGATGCCCCCTATCTCCAGGTACGCATGCGCAGCACCAAGGGCAAGCACGCCCAGGTCTTCTGGGAGGTCGACGGCCGCGCGTTCAACGAGACCGACAGCTACCACTTTGATGTCGAGGACGACGGCGCCTGGCACACGTACCTGCTTCCGCTCAAAGAAAGCGCCGCCTGGGCCGGTCATATTACCCGAGTGCGGCTGGATCCCTCCAATGCCGCGGGCGGCGACATCACCATCGCCTCGATCCGTCTGTTGGGCCCGCTCCCCGGGCGCCTTGCGCTGGACATGCTGGGAGCGTCGCGGGGCATCGTGCCCGAAGGTGAGCCCTTTCAGATCCAGGCAGTCGTACGCAATGTCGGCGATCAAGCTACCTTGCCAACCGCCCTCTCGCTAGAGCGAGGCCCTGGATTGAGCGTGTCCGCTGGCCCCAACGCGGTGCCTTCACTAGAGCCCAATGACACGTATACCATGACCTGGACAGCGGTGGCCGAACCGGGCCCGCATCTCTTTGCTGTGCGTGAGAGCACGCACTGGCTGGGGCGAAGCGAGATCGTGTGCGAGAGTGACGACGCGGGGCAATCCCTAGAGATGCAACACGACGACCTGCGCCTGATCCTGCCACAGCAGCCCTACGGCTATGGTACAGGTATCGTGTACTGGCGTGACGGTGACACTTGGCGTCAAGCCGGCCGCTTGCGGTCCGCGGGGAGGCTCATCTACGTCGATGACGCCGGCAACAAGCGCATGGCCCTCCTGTACGCGCAAGCATACGCTCAGGACGACGATCGCATCACGCTCGTAGCCGAACATACCGACGTCGATGGCCGGATCTGGACGCTGACCACCGCCTTGATCGCCGTCCCCGATCGACCCTGGTTTACCGTCGAGAGCGTGCTCCGGGCCAGCGCGCCCGCCAACCTGTTGGCCTGGTCAGGGCCCGACTATTTGCCCGGCGAGGGCACCTCTGGCGCAGATAAGGACAGCGCCATGTTCCCCGGCCTTGAGTTCCTCCTTGGCGACGAGCTCAGCTCGGGAACCGATTTCTTTGATGCCAGTGTGGCGGACCGCTACGTCCCGCATCCCAACAAGGTCACCATTCCCTTCATGTCTGTGACGCACGACGGCCTGGTGACGGGCATAATGTGGGATCCACTTCAAGAGTGGTCGCCAGGGCATGACCGCCCCGCGGCTCTTTACGCCGTGCCCAACCGTTGGGATCATCAGCCCAACCACCTGATGCGCCTGTTTGCGCCGGGCGCGACGGCCGGCCTCAAGGAGAATGCCGAATCGTTGCCAGAGCCCTTCGCTGTATCGCCGACAGATGAGCAGCGGCTATCCTACCAGCTCTTTGCCGCGCCCGCCACGGACGAGCTGGCGGCCTTGCGGATCTGGCTAGCAGAGAACGGCGTGGCGGATCTCCCGCCCCAGCCCTTCTCCTACGAGCGCTCCATCGACCTGGCTCTTGAGGCTTATGTCAACACCACCTGGGAACCCGGCGATAAGGGCTGGCATCACGCCCTGCATGATCCCTGGGGGCCAGGCGCCGATAGCTCCGCCGCCCTGCACTTGTGGTGGTCCACCCTCATGGATGCTGCCCCGGATGGCGACGCCACTCGCGCGCGGCAGATCGCCATGGATGGGACAAGCGGCGCTACCCGCTATGGCGGTCCCACACCGTGGCGCTACCTACCTGCCCTGGCGATGCACATGGCAAACTCCCCCACAGGGCTG
>CAZTMY010000191.1:0-5050 GCA_964614895.1 uncultured Anaerolineales bacterium | reverse complement strand
GATTGACGCCAGCCTCTGGGCTGTCGACCTTCTCCCCCAAGTAGAGCATCTCTCCCGCCACAACGGCACAGTGATGCGCCAGGTCCTTGGGGCCATTGCCTCGAAGCGTCTCGATGGCCTCGCGCGTCTCCAACGAGTTGCCGACCGCGTGACCCAGCGGCTGGCTCATATCCGACAGGATCGCGGTCACGCGCTTGCCCGCATCCTCACCTATGCTCACCATCAGCTTGGCCAGAGCTCGTGCGTCCTCCAGCGTCGCCATGAAAGCGCCTCGCCCCACCTTGACGTCGAGCACTAGCGCATCGGCTCCCGACGCTAGCTTTTTGCTCATGATCGAGCTAGCGATGAGAGGGATGCTAGGCACAGTCGCCGTGACGTCACGCAAGGCGTACAGATGCTTGTCGGCAGGCGCCAGATCAGCAGTCTGACCGCTCACGACTATGCCGTGCTCGCGGACGCACGCCATAAAGCGCTCATGGTCCAGGTTCACGTCATAGCCTGGTATAGCCTCCAGCTTGTCCAGCGTGCCGCCAGAATAGCCCAGCCCACGTCCAGACATCTTGGCTACGGGCAGGCCCGCCGCTGCCACCAGCGGTGCCACCACCAAGGTAGTCTTATCCCCCACCCCACCGGTGGAGTGCTTGTCCACCACGATGGGTGCCAGCTCGCTCAGATCCAGCACCTCGCCCGACTCGACCATGACTAGTGTGAGGTCACGCACCTCACGATCGGTCATGCCACGCAGCAGCACCGCCATCGCCCATGCCGCCATCTGATAGTCAGCCACCTCACCGGAGAGCATGCCCTCGATCATGAACCGGATCTCTTCACGCGACAGCTCGCCACCATCCCGTTTCTTGGCGATGACGTCCACTGCGGTCATTCACCTACCTCCCGCTCATCTGCATAACCCAAACTGCCGCCACGTCGCCAAGCGCGCCACATAGCTAGGCCCCCCACGGCTGTGACCAGCGCCTCGAAGGCCAGCGAGGCGTGCCCAAAGTCCGCCAAGCTGCTACCGAGACCAGTAGGTCCCACGTGCATCCGATACCGTACCAGCGGCCAGCCCAGGTACAGCCGTCCCGGGTTGAGATGGGCGTTCACGCCATCGCCGAGTAGGTGAGCCCCATAACCGACCGCCCAGCCAATGGCTCGCTCGCGACCAAAGATGCCCGCCACTATCGCCGTCGTCAGGCCCCACCCCAACAGTGTGTGGGCGGGAATCCGATCGTTGGGTGTGACGCGCAGAACCCAGCGCAGAGGCTTGTCCACCAGGTCAGGAAACATGGCCGCGGCCATCGCCCCACGCATGTCGGCTCGCAACGCTCGCGCGGCCAACCAAGCACTCGCCAGATGCCCAGGAAGGATCATGGCAGCCTCCTAACAGCCATGATAGCCTCCGACGAGGTCCGGCGTCAAGAGCGCAGCTTGGGAGTGGTGGAAACCGGTGCTATAATGCCCACATCGTTTCCAATGGCAAAGTCCTAGAAGGAGCACGCCAACATGGCGCGCATTCCCATCGATAGGCTGCGCATCGGCGACACCCTGCACGGCCAAACCTTTCTCCTGCGTAGCAAGCAACTTGCCACCGCCCGGAACGGCAGCCCTTACCTCCGCGTCACCTTGGCAGATCGCACCGGCATCGTCCCTGGCATTCAATTCGGCGCCAGCCCCGCCGCGGTGGACGGCCTAGGAGAGGGAGAAGGCGTTGCCATCTGGGGACGTGTCGAAGAGTATCGGGGGCAGCTCCAGGTAAACATCGACCGCATCGGTCCAGGCACCCTCGACACTCTACAAGAGTTCCTGCCCACCGCGCTCCGTCCGATGTCGGAGATGCTGGATGAGTTCGAGGCGCTTCTGGCCAGCATCGAGAACCCTGACCTGGCGGCCCTCCTCGCAGCCGTGTTCGACGACGACGATGAGCTCAGGACGGCTTTTCAGCAAGCCCCGGCGGCCAAGACGTACCACCACGCCTGTGTGGGCGGGCTACTGGAGCATACCCTTAGCGTCGCGCGCATCGTAGAAGCCGCCGCGGCTATCTACCCAGATATGGATCGCGACCTGGCTGTTACGGCTGCGCTCTTGCATGACCTGGGCAAGATCTGGTCCTACGACCCGGTCAGCTTTCAGATAAGCCCGCGCGGCTCGCTTCTCTCCCACGTCTATATGGGAGCCTCTTACGTGGAGCGTCGCATCGAACAGATAGATGGCTTCCCCTCAGAGACCGCCATGCGCCTCCTGCACGCTCTTCTGGCCCACCATGGCCGGTTGGAGTTCGGCTCGCCCATAGTCCCGCAGACGCTCGAGGCCATGGTGCTACACGGCGCCGACAAGTTGGATGGTGACGCCCGTGGCGCCGTGGATGCCTATGCCCGCAGCGACAGCAGCAGCACCTTTTCCGACTATTCGAACATGCACGAGACCCGCCTCTATCAAGGCAATGGCGACACCTAGCCAAGACCTTGACATCACCGCAGTCGTTAGCCAGACTATAAAGGAGAGACGCCTCGCGTCCCTCCCTTATAGCTTCCCAGAGCCCCAAGAGGTGCACCATGACCGACGCTTACCCCGGCATCCGCAACGTCACCCTCGAGATGAGCCTCAAACCGTTCAAGGCGGTGGACGAGGCCAGCATCCGTGCGGTTTGCGAGGAGCTGTTCCGCCAGTGGGATCCCCTCACTCGCCACGCCGAGATGATTTCCGTGCTACTCTGGACGGCTGACGGCTCGGAGATCCTGGAGTATCGCGGGATACCGGACGACACCATCGAGTGGGCACGCTACATCGGCATTGCCCATCCGCGACACCATGCGCCGCGCGATCCCTGGATTCACGGCATCCACGCCGGGAGCGCCCTGTACATGGATAATCCTCCTACGGTCACCTACAAGACGCTACACCGCATCGTGGACGCGCTGCACGAGGTCGGCCGAGCGCACACCGGCAAGCCAGTGCGGGTTGGCGCGACCTTTGACCCCGGCCCCGAGTTTGCCCGGTCGGCCTTCAAGTACGCCAAGCATCCAGAGATCTGCCCGACCAGCACACAGATCATGGGCGGCGGCGCCTTTGTGTGCTGCTATGCCACCTTGCACGCCGATGCCGACGCCTATGCCGGCTACCCCCAAGGCATACCCGAGGGCACGCCGTTCGGCACCTTCTTTGGGCGGCAATGCCAACGCTTCGTGCACGACCTGGACTTTGACTATGTCTGGTTTTCCAACGGATTTGGGTTCGGCTCCGAGACGTGGCACACCACGGGAGTGCTATTCGATGGCAACCGTTTCGAGGGCAGCCAGGCCAAGGCGTACCGAGACCAAGTTCTGGAGTTCTGGCGGCTGTTCCGCGCCGAGTGCCCAGACATCCCCGTGGAGACACGTGGCACTAACCTGGCCACGGGCATCGACCTGGCCGCCGATGCGGTGCCGCTAGGCGACATCTATCGCGCTGGCTTTGGGATGATGCCCCCACCAAACTCGCCCTGGGCGGCCATCGACGGCGACTTTGGCATCGAGCTGGTGGGCTATATGTCGCGCATCGCCGAGATCCCCGATCAGGACTATCCCTTCCGTTACTATCTGCACGATCCGTGGTGGCTGAATAGCCCCTGGCTGGACCGCTATGGCCGAGAGCCCCACGATATCTACCTGCCCCTCAGCGTGGGACGCGTCACAGCAGAAGGCGGCGTGCAGCGACCGTCGTGGATCGAGTTCCTCACCGTGGATAACTCGTACGGGGAAATGCCTGTGCAATGCCCCAACGAGGTCATCCCGCACATTCTGGCGGCCCAGCATGATGCGCCGGACCGGCCTGGGCCGCTGGTATGGGTCTATCCCTTCCAGACCTTCCATGATATGACCTTTGGGGACGATCAACGCCTCCGGGAGCCATTCTTCAACGACTGGTTCATGCGTGGGGCGCTGAACCAGGGGCTGCCGCTGAACACCATTATCTCGACGCAGAACTGGCTGACGTGTCGCCAGAATGCGCCAGACCGCTTGGCGGGCTCGGTGCTCGTCATGCCCGTGCCAGATGCCAACACAGAGGCGGAAAGCGCCCTGCTCCAGCACCTCGGCGCGGGCGGCAAGGCCCTCCTCTACGGCCCGGTAGCACACGCCAGCGACCGGCTACTCGCGGCTCTCGACCTGGAGCGGGCAGAACCAACCGAGGGCGTCCATGAGATCAGCGTGGTGAGTTATGGCGATCGGATCCAGGACGACACTTGGCCTCAAAAGGTCATGCACCGTGGCCTCCTCTGCGGTGGAGGCATGGATGCGGTCTCTCCGGCCAACGCCAGCGGAACCGAGGTCATTGCCACCGCGACTCGGGACACGCAGCAACGCACGATGGCACTATTCCGCGAGGATCCTTCCTGGCATGGCGGCGCCTGTGCGTGGGTGCGCGGGACCGTCGCCGCCAGTTATGTCCACGGCAAAGCGCTCCTGCAACCCGATGACCCACGCGAGTGGTTCCCCGCCGAGCAACTCATGCGGTGGGCATTGGCCAGGCTAGGCTATTCCTTCTGGGTCACCCGACCGGGACGGGCCACGCGCACGCCTATGATCACCTTGGCGCGCTGCCGTAACGGCTGGTTCTTCTCGGGATACTGCCCCGATACCACCGCCACCCTACACTGGCGTCTGCCGGGGGGAGCGCCGATCCTGCTGGGACACGAGGCCACCCTCGAGAGCGGATACGCAACCTATCACCTGCCGCGCGCCTGGCACCGCGAGTGCCGACTCCTAGTTGCCGGCCAGCAAGACGGCATCCTATCCTGCATCGAGCGTTCCCCCGAGGAGCTGGGCATCGCCCGACGTTGGCTAGTCACCGGCCTAAAGGATGCTACGGTCCGGTTCTACCCGGATCCGGACCGATTCGACAGCCTGCGCCTGGTTCGCAACAGTCAGAGATACCACGCGCGGACCAACATGGCCTTCCGCTGGGAGGACGATGGCACAGGCCAACATGCCGTCGCCGAGCATGTCACTGGCGAGCTTACGCTCATGTGGTGATGGGTGCGAGATCAACGCGGGAGAGAGCGCTCACCAGGCAA
>CAZTMY010000190.1:0-5057 GCA_964614895.1 uncultured Anaerolineales bacterium | reverse complement strand
CGTGTTTCCGGATGAAACCGGCGAGGGTGGCCTCGTCGCCTGGCGGTACCTCGATGCACATGAGGCCGTTCTCCGTGGCCCGGGCAAACATCTCTGGCGCTCTTTGCATGACGCCACGCGGGATGGCAATTCTTACACTCATGATACTCTCCTACTGCTAGGTGCTGTGACGATGACGGTAACAGGCGATAGCCTCGGAGACGCGCAACGCCCGGCCATACAGCCTGACGTGTGAAACGCGCGCCCTTTTGCGAGTCCCGATGTGGAGCTCGGCGCGGCCCATAGGCCCACGCCAATGCGGGTTGTAGTGTCCCCAGCCGAACTGTCGTGCGGTGCCGCCGTCGCATAGACAGCCATCAACGACCCATAGGATCAGCTTGGGTCCCCCGTCTACGATGGCCACCGCGTGATGCTGGGCATGCGGCTGCAGCAGGCCTGGATCCGCGGCCCAGTGGCACTCGGTGCGGCCATCGTGGAGCCTCAGCGTGAGCGTGTTGCCCTCAACGACCTCGATAGCGAATCCCTTTCCCGTGGCGTCCCGGTTGGAGAGCAACGTCTCGCCCGGCTGGATCGCGTCCAGCGAGAACGCTAGCTCGACGCTGAACCCCGCTCGCAGGTCGCGCGTGCCATAGTCTGCGCGTTCTTGATCACGAACGGTGAACCGAGGGAGATCAGGCAGCGCCACTTGTGCTGGGCTGGACCCGTCCCAGGCGAGCAACACATCGTGGGGTAGCGGGGCGGGCGTGGCTGCTAGCTGCTTGAACAGTCCATCGAGCAGCGTGCCATCGATGGTGTGGATCCGAGCGACGTCCTTTTGCGTCTCGCTCACGTACGTAATGCCCTCATCCACCAGAAGATCGGGGTAGCTCATGCGGACGTAGGGGTCATCGTCGTATAGAAGGATCTCTGGTTGCGACCAGGCGATGGTCTTCCCGGCAGACGTATCGACCTCTATCCCACCGCAGATCCAGGCTGGGTTGCGATCCTCGTAGGGCATGTGTGCCGACGTGGCCTCGCGCACAAAGCGCCCGCCATGATTGTGGAACCAGTAGAGGTAGCGCCCTTGGCCATACGCCCAGCAAAAGTTGGCCGCCCGGGGATGTTTCATCAGTCGACCGTCGGCAAAGCACTGGTAGGCTGGCGTGGACCAGGTCCGTCCGCCGTCGCGGCTGAGGGCACAGACTGGGTGACCGTCCACCGAGCGGTACACGGCGTAGATGGAGCCATCGCTCAGGACGGTATAGCTCTGTTCTTCGGCGATGGGTCCGCCGCCTGGAGGCGTGCGCAACCCATGGTCGCCCTCGGGCAGCGTCTCCCAGTGGGCGTCGGCCGGGTCATCGAGATCGAGCAAGTCTGGGCTCCGAAGCAGCACACCCTCGGAACGGGTAAAGAACCCCGCGCCAAACCCGCCGACCTTGTGCAGCGAGACGTAGGCCGCGCCGTTCAGGACGAACGGCTTGCCCACGTTCCAGAAGAAGAGGAGCTCGCCGCCGTAGGCGTTCTGTCGGTCGATCTCCATCAGGCGCTGCGGGATCTCGTACCGCTTGGCCGACCATGTCTGGCCGCAATCGTCGCTGTACCGGAACACAAAGTGGCCAAGGCTGTCCACCCGCCGGCAGAGTCCATCGGGATAGACGTCGGGGTCAGCCCGAACGGCGCGGACGTTTTCCGTGTTGTGGTTGTAGAAGCAAAAGATGCGACCCGACGGCGCCACTAACAGAACAGCGTAGGAGGCTTCTGGCCCAGAAGCGGGCTCGACATCGCACGGCGCTGACCAACTATGACCGTGGTCGGTGCTTCGCATGGTGACCACATGCTGGCCTGGTTGGCCTTCACGGCCCGTGCCGGTGGTCATCACGCAGAGCCATGCACCGTCGGCGGTCTTGACGAGGTAAGGTTGGTCTGAGTAGAACTCGGACGGAATCTCCCAGCCGTCCCGTACGTTGCGTGGATCGAGACTGTGTGGCATAAACCTGCTCCCTTTGCGCAGCATGGATGGCACTCTAGCATGCCGCCAGGTGGTGCGCAAGCCCGCCAGGAGGCAGAGCGCAAGATGGGATAACTCGATGGCAGCCTGCTTGTGGCCAGGGCCTCCGTCGTCGTAATCGCCCCTCCCGGCGGAACCCACCTAGCTGGAAGCGCCGTGGGTCGGCGTTGCCCGGCCTGGAGCATCCTCGATCTTACTCATGCCAAGCCGTTCGCACTGGTCCACGGCGATCGGCCGCTTGGCATATAGAGGCGCTTGAGGTGATGATTGTCGCACCTACTTGCTGACTGAAAAGAGCTACAGGGAAAGGACCGTCAACCGCAGGCTGCCTCTCTGCTGGTAGGTGGGACTAGCTGCATCCTTGGTTCTATCCGGTTCATAGCGCAAACTGTCCGGTGGGCCAAGTCGGCCATAATCCTCCTAGTGGAGTGTGCCGTACCCTCCTTTTACCGGAGGGGGCCAGACTTGGCCACTATCGCGCCTAACACCTGGTAACGATCTCTTGGCGCAGCCACAACCGACATTTGACAACGGTCGCTGGTTTCGGTATACTGTTAGTAACAATTGATACCAGGCTGTGATCAGGAAGAGTAGCTCGCGCCCGTCGGTCTCAGAGAGTCGGGGGCAGGTGAGAGCCCGATGTCCGAAGCGCGAGTGAATGGACCTGTGAGCTGTGCGCCGAACGCGTAGCCCCGCAAGGGAGCGCCAGTAGTCCGCACCGGAAACGCACCGTTATCAGAGCGCTGAGTATCGGGCGGGCGTCCATTGGCGTGACGGCGGCCCCGCACTCGTACGAGATAGGTTGGCGCTCAATACCCGTCTTTGGACGGGCTTTTGTTTTTGGGCGTTACCCAAGATGGGTGGCACCGCGGGGGATCAAGGCCCTCGCCCCATGGCAACAAGCATGTTGCCGGGGCGAGGGCCTTTTTCGTTGATACAGGGGAGGTACGCGATGGAGATAGCAGGCATCGGTGACGCGAGCCGGACGATTTACCCGCTGGTGCGCGAGCTACCAGCAGACTTGGAGACGCCGCTATCCGTATACATGAAGCTGCGCAGCCTGGGACCGTCCTTTCTGCTGGAGAGCGTCGAGGGCGGGGAGCACCTGGCCCGTTACTCTATGATCGGGACGCAGCCCCGCGCCGTGCTGCGCGCCTGGGCCGACCGGGTCGTGTTGGAGGAGGAGGGACGCTGGCGCGAGCTGCCCATCATCGAGGGCGATCCCCTGGATTTGCTCCAGGCCCTAATGCCGCGCTATGCGCCGGGCGCCGACGAGGGGTTGCCGCGCTTTGCCGGCGGAGCGGTGGGCTATCTCTCGTACGACGCGGTTCGGTGGTTCGAGCGGGTGCCCGGCAGGGCGCCGGATACCCTGGGCTTGCCCGAAGCTACCTTTTTGCTCTGCGACCAGGTGGTGCTGTACGACCACGTGGCATCGCGGCTGATGATCGTTGCGCATGCCGAGAGCGATAGCCCGCGTCATCCGTCGCGGCAGGCGGCTGAGGCAGCCATCGCCCAGATCGTCGCCCGTCTCGAGCGTCCTCTCCCGCGCGAGGTCGAGACCCAGGCAGGCTTGGGAATGACCACTGCCGATGAACCCGGCAGCTACCAATCGGCATTCGAGCGCGAGGCGTTCGAGGAGGCCGTGAGGCGCGCGAAGGCGTATATCGCGGCGGGGGACATCTTCCAGGTGGTGCCTTCGCGGCGGGTTCATCGGCACACCAACGCATCGCCGCTGGCCATTTACCGTGCGCTGCGGCGTATCAATCCGTCCCCCTACATGTTCTACCTGGAGCTGCCCGACGGCTTGCGACTGATCGGTTCTTCGCCGGAGGTGCTGGTTCGCGTGGAGGGCGATCTGGTCGAGACACGCCCTCTGGCGGGCACGCGCCCTCGCGGGGGCACTGCGTCTGAGGATGCCGCTCTGGCGCAAGAACTCCTTGCTGACCCCAAGGAGCGCGCCGAGCATGTCATGCTAGTGGATCTCGCTCGGAATGATCTGGGGCGTGTCTGCGCCTACGGCACGGTCCACACGCCCGTCCTCATGGAGATCGAGCGCTACTCGCACGTCATGCATATCGTCTCGTCGGTGCAAGGGACGCTGGCGGAAGGACGCGACGCAGCCGATGTGCTGCGGGCCTGCTTCCCTGCGGGAACTGTCTCGGGAGCGCCCAAGGTTCGCGCCATGGAGATCATCGATGAGCTGGAGCCTGAGCGTCGCGGACCCTATGCCGGCGCGGTGGGTTATCTGAGCTACAGCGGCAACTTGGATACCTGCATCACGATCCGGTCGTTGGTCATGAGGGGAGATCAGGTCTATCTGCAGGCTGGGGCGGGCATCGTGGCCGATTCCGACCCCAGCCGAGAGTACGAGGAAGTCACGAACAAGCTGGGGGCGGCCGCGCAGGCTGTCGCCGCGGCCGAGGCTCTTCAAAGGGAGCATGGGAGGACATCATGATCGCGGTCATCGATAACTATGACTCGTTCACCTACAACTTGGTCCAGTATCTGGGCGAGCTGGGGGCTAGCTGTCGCGTCTATCGCAACGACGCGGTCACCGTAGAGGAGCTTGAGAAGCTAGCGCCCAGTCGCATCGTCGTCTCGCCGGGCCCTGGGACGCCTGCCGCGGATGCGGGCATCTCCAACGACGTCGTGCGTGCCTTTCACGGCCGCGTGCCGATCCTCGGTGTCTGCCTGGGCCACCAGTGCATCGCCCACGTCTTCGGTGCGCGAGTAGATCGTGCCAAGCGTCTGATGCATGGCAAGGTGTCACGCGTGTTGCATCAGGGCGATCCCTTCTTCGAGGGGGTGCCGGCGGCGTTTGAGGCTACTCGCTATCACTCGTTGGCAGTCTACGAGCCGCTGCCTGAGGCGCTCCAGGTCATCGCGCGGACCCCAGAGGGGGAGGTGATGGCGCTGCGCCACCGGGATGCATGGACCGTGGGCGTCCAGTTTCATCCCGAGTCGATTCTCACTCCCTATGGCAAGCGCATGCTGGCCAACTTTCTCGGGGCCTCGGGTGCTCAGGCACGGGTAGCACCCGTTTCCGAGACGTTAGATCTGCACGTCGCAT
>CAZTMY010000189.1:0-5061 GCA_964614895.1 uncultured Anaerolineales bacterium | reverse complement strand
GCGTAAGTGGGTGCGACGCTTCGAGGCGGAGGGTAAGGACGGTCTCGATGATCGCGGTCATGCCGCCCATCGTGGTGGATTAGGTCAACACTGATCTCATGCTCGCCTACGATCCCGAGACTGGTAATGATTTGCTGATCAGATATAGGTGGCACAGCAAAGAGCGCCCTCCCATCGAGAGGGCGCAAGTGTGCGCAGAGAGCCCTACTGCGGTTCCTCGTCGGGATGCAGTGCCTTGAACTTGGCCAAGAGTTCCTCTTCAGTCTCCTCGTGATCGGGATCGGGCTCGGGCGCCTCCACGGGGCAGACCTCATAGCATTGTGGTGTGTCATAGAATCCCACGCATTCAGTGCACTTGTCGGGATCAATGACAAAGGTATCCTCGCCCTCGGAGATTGCCTCGTTGGGGCATGCTTCCTCGCACGCACCACACAGGATGCATTCGTCCGTGATGTGGTAAGCCATGACCGCGTACCTCCATGTCTTGTCTTGGGGTGGCCAACCATGCCTGGGGCTTGCCAATGTGAAGCCTGGCCCGAGTATAGCGCCGCGATGGTGTGTGTCAAGTGTTTAGCATTGCCAGCGTCTCACCGCGTGGCCGGTTCCTGGCTCTAACGGGTGCGGCGGTTGTCGCCAGCCTGCCAGAGGTCGGCGTTGGTCCCCATCTTGTGTTTTACCGTCGCGGTGGCCTGATCCAGCGTCTCAATCGTCTCCGGTGCGAGCTGAAGACTGGCAGCGGCGACGTTGGCCTCGACCTGCCAGGGCTCGCGCGCACCTGCGATCACGGTCACGACACCGGGACGCGCCAGCAACCACGCAATGGAGAGCTGTGCCATTGGTATGCCGAGGCCTTTCGAGATCTCGCGGATGGTGGCTATGGCCTCAAACGTCTCCTTCTCCACGCCCGGCTCACCGTGGCGTGCCTGGGGGCGCTCGCTCGAGAAATGGCGCGTACGCGCGCGGAACGGTGGCACCTCGTCCGCTGAATTGTAGCGGCCGGCCAACAGCCCCTGCATGAGGGGCATATACGGGATGATGCTGATGCCGTGCTCTTGGCATAGCGGCAGGATCTCGAACTCGATGGCGCGACAGAGCAGGTTGTAGGCCAACTGGTTGGAGGCGATTGGCACGCTCTGCTCTAGAACGCTGCGCATCTGTGCTACGCCATGGTTGCTTATGCCGATAGCGCGGATTTTGCCTTCATCTTGCAGCTCTGCCATGGTCGCTAGGGCTTCAGGCACACGCTCGTCAGGCAGCGGCCAATGGATCTGGTAGAGGTCGATCCAATCGGTCTGGAGGCGCTCTAGGCTGGCCTCGCAGTGCGTACGCAGCGTATCGGGGGCTGTATTGCTGGCCGACACCTTGGTGGCGATCACTGCCTGCTCTCGCCTGCCGCGCAGGGCGCGCCCTAGCACCCGCTCGCTATTCCCCTCGTTATAGGCTTCCGCGGTGTCAAAGAAGGTGATGCCATGATCCAGCGCGGCGTGGATTGTGGCGATAGCCTGCTTTTCGGCGATGTCGCCCCATCCTGAGCCCCCGCCCAGAGGCCAGCAGCCCAGGCCAACGACGCTGACCGGGATCCCGCTCGTGCCGAGCTCTCGCTTGTCCAAAATGCCTCCTCCTCGCAGCAACACTCATACAATCGCATCTTAGGCGTGGGATGACGCGCGTCAAGGCGGTCCGGAGGGGCGCTTTCCGTTTGGTGGCTCCGAGACCATATGGTATGCTTGTTTGGTTGTCGTTTTATGCTAGCGTATCTGTATTCCAGATAGAGAAGGTTTGGAGAGAGTTGCTCAAACAGCTTGCTCACAACGGTATCATCATTCCCGAGCCTCTGCCACCCACTGGGCTGGTGCTCAAGATTCGTGGTGAGGAAAGGGAACTCACGCCCAAGCAGGAAGAGATGATCATGGCGTGGGCCAAGAAGAAGGACACCGAATATGTACAGGACCCAGTGTTCGTGGCCAACTTTTTCGAGGACTGGTCAAAAGCATTGGGCTTGTCTGACCCACTGACGCCGCAGGAAGTGGACTTGTCGGTCTGCTATGCACGCGTGGACGCGGAGCGCGCGGCGAGGGAGGCCATGACCAAGGAGGAGCGTAAGGCGGCCGCCGCGGAGCGCAAGGCACAGCGGGAGGCGCTCAAGGCTCGCTATGGCTATGCCATCGTCAACGGCGAAAAGGTGGAGCTTGGTAACTATATGGCCGAGCCTTCGGGCATCTTTATGGGACGAGGGGAGCATCCGCTGCGGGGGCGCTGGAAGGAGGGCGCCAAGCAGCAGGACGTCACGCTGAACCTTAGCCCTGATGCCCCGCGCCCAGAGGGCGATTGGGGCCAGATTGTCTGGGAGCCCGAGGCGCTTTGGGTGGCGCGTTGGGAGGACAAGCTCTCAGGCAAGCTCAAGTACATCTGGCTCGGTGACGCTGCTCCAATGAAGCAGGATCGCGAGGCCGACAAGTTCGATCGGGCTCACGAACTTGAGGCCAAGATCGAAAAAGTCCGGGCTCACATCAGCCAAGGGCTCTCGTCAGAGGATCGCGTCGAGAGAATGCTTGCTACCGTCTGCTTTCTCATCGATGAGTTGTGTTTGCGCGTCGGTGACGAGAAGGACTCGGACGAGGCCGATACCGTAGGTGCCACCACGCTACGGCCGGAGCACATTCGGATGCTTGGCAATGGCGAGGTCGAGTTCAACTTCCTGGGCAAGGACTCGGTCGAGTGGCACAAGAAGGTCACCTTGCCGCCACTGGTTGTGCAGAATCTGGAAGAGCTGATCGCGAACGCGCGGCCTTCTGCAACGTCTGGTAACGGTGACGGGGACAACGAGGCCAAGGCGCAGATCTTCCCCGACATAACTAGCCGTGATGTGAACGGCTATCTCTCACAAGTGTTGCCAGGTCTGTCGGCAAAGGTGTTCCGCACGCATCACGCCACCATGGTAGTCAAGGAAAGCCTGTACGGCTCGGGGGTGAAGCGTTCTAGCCCAGAGTATGTGAAGTGGAAGGCTCTCTCCGACGCCAATCTCGAGGCGGCGATCCTGTGCAACCACACGAAAAAGGCCCCCAACTCCTTCGAGCGATCGCAGCAGCGGTATGCGGAGCGCATCGCCAAGGCCGAGGAGCGGGTCGAGTACTATCGCGGTCAGGTTCGAGAGTGCCGATCGAAGCTACGTAGTACCAGGGCTCAGGCACGCAAGCGCATCGCCTCCGCCAAGAGCGATGAGGCTCGAACCAAGGCCGAGGAAGTGCAGGCGCGCAAGATCGAGCGGGCCGAGACACGCCTGGCAAAGGCCAAGGAACGACTGCAGCGGGCCCGCATTAGGTTGGGCAAGATCCGCGCCCAGAAGGCAGTGGCGTGGAAGAAGCGGACCCTGAACCTGAATACAAGTCTCAAGTCCTACATCGATCCCCGCATCCCCTACCGATGGGGCAAACGGGTGGGCTATGATGTGCTCGAGAGGTACTATCCGGCCGCACTGGAGCGCAAGTTCGCGTGGGTGAGGATCAACGATTCAGATCTGGGCAGGACTCCTCGGGCGGCACGATGCCGCATCTGCATGCGTGATGACCTGGCCGGTGTAGCGGAACTGTTCGCTGCAGTGAACGCGGCCCATCCAGAGGCGAATCTCCCTGAAGAACCGGAAGCTATTGCTGAAGCCTACCTACCGTGGCTAGAACGTCCCTGGCGCGATGCCGTGGTGGCGACGGTTCCCAAGGTAGGTGTGGTAGGGTTCGCGGTGCTCGGGCCCGTGCGTGAGCATCCCGTGGAGGGGCGCCGAAAGCCCGAGCTACTGTTGGACTTGTTCGGTGTGACACATCCCGAACGCGCCGATGAGGCTTGCGCCCGGGCCTTGGCGCATCACGTCAAAGTGCGCTATCTAGCGTTCCTAGCGCGGCATCCCAAGGATACGTGCCGTCTCGCGCCAGAGGACGGGGCGCCTTGGCGGGAGTGGTCGCCGGATCTTTGGGCGGCCATGGAGTTGCCCGAAGACGAGGATGGCGAGAGCGATGATTAGGCATCGGTAGGCGCTCCGTGTTCCAGCAGATCGAGCAAGGTTTCGCCCTCAGATAGATCGGGCACCACGATGTGTGCGCCGGCGCGAACGAGACGGTCGCGCTTCCATGGGTTAACCTGCCCGCCGTTGATCTCATCGGTGGCCACGGCTATGGCAATCCCTCCGGCAGCGATCGTGTTTTCGATCTCGACATAGCCATCCCCAAAGGTGACGAGTCCCTGGGATGCCTCCGGGTGCTGCGCGAGAATATCCCGGATCACCTTGGACTTGGAGTAGCTCTCCCAGTCGTCCAAAGCTCCATGAATGCCACCGGCGAAATAGTGCGCGACGCCTAGAGCCTCAGCTTCGGCCACCACGGCGTCTCGGTCGGTGCCACTAGCGAGGTAGCAGGTGACCCCTCGTTTCTGCAAGAGCTGTAGCATCTCGATGGCACCTCGTACCAACAGGCGTTCGCGTGGTATCGTGCCTGCCTTCAGGCCCTCAACGCGCTGGCGGATGTGCTCCCACAATCGGGCGAGGTACCGTTCCTTGTACGTCAACGGCGGCAGTGCCTCGCCGCCCCGTTCCCGTACCTGGTCGGCCAGCGCGATCATCTGGTAGATAGTTTGCTGGCCAGTGGTCCGGTCGATCGTCTCGTGTACCAACTGCTCGATGATGCTGCGACTTTCGTGTCTGGGAGTTTGAAGGAGGACCTCCACCATCATTGGCGCCATGACGTCTTGCCAGCCTTGCCGGATCAGAGAGATCGTGCCGTCGAAATCGAACAGCGCGTGGCGGATGGATGTGCGCGGCATCTCTTCTCGGATGATCTCGATGGATGTTCCTGGCAACATAGGCATGCTGTACGGACTCCTGATACAGCGATAAGCTGGGGCAAGGTACTCAACATAGGGGCAAGAGTCAAGCTTGACACGGTGTGCAGATGCGTCTATACTATGTGTGTAATGCATATAGGACACTCTGGGATAGTTGGAGGCTAAATGCCACCTGGTCGAGGGCGTGGGCGCGGTGGCCGGCACGGAGGGGGCGCGCATGGGCGAGGTGCC
>CAZTMY010000188.1:0-5097 GCA_964614895.1 uncultured Anaerolineales bacterium | reverse complement strand
ACCAGACGCTGATCCGTCAAATGCCCGTCTGGCGTCCGCAATACGCGCTTTTGCCTCAGCAAGCACAAAGTATTACACGGTCCATCTCAATACGCACCGATTGAATTCACCCCTAGGCAAAGATGCCGCGAGCTCGACTCCGCCTAACAAGCACCTCCGCCAAGTGGCCAGATCGTCACCATCCCAGGAATCCGCACTCGTCGATCTCCTGGTAGGGGCGCACGAGCTGCATCCTTGCTTCTAGCCGGTTCATAGCGTAAACCGTCCCGTGGGCCCAGTCGGCCATAATCGCTCCTCCTCCTGGTAGAGTGTGCCGTAACCTCCTTTTGCCAGAGGGAGGCCAGACTTGGCCGCTACCGCACCTAACACCTGGTAACGATCTCTTGGCGCAGCCACAGGGTTCCCTTGACATGTCCGCGCTACCCGATATAATGAGCGCAATAACATATGAAGACAGCCTTCGGGGCAGGGTGAGACTCTACGAGTCGATTCCCGATCGGCGGTGAAGCAGGAATATCCTGCACAGCCCGCGAGCCGCTTGGCGGCAGATCCGGTGCGAATCCGGAGCCGACGGTACAGTCCGGACGGAAGAAGGTGTACGACGAACCACCTGGTTATCTTTGCCCCGTTGCTGTCCGAGAGTAGCGGGGTTTTGCTGTGTTGAGGTCCAACACCTGGAAAGCGCGACGTGCCCGGATGCCCCGGCGCAGCGCGCCTCTCGTCGCCATCGTCGGCTTGGCAATCACCCTTCTCCTGTGGCATCTCCTCGTGCACTGGGCGGGCTATCCCACGTTCTTCTTGCCCTCACCAACGGCTGTAGCCCGAAGGTTCTTGGTAGCATGCCATCAGGGAATTCTGATAGAGCACACGCTTGTCACCCTGCGCGAGATATTCGGCGGACTGGCTCTGGGCCTCTCCACCGCCACCGTCCTGGGCTATCTCCTCGCCAAGTCTGAGCGGCTGGAGCGCCTGGTGGCCCCCTACCTAGTGGCGTCCCAGGCGATCCCGGTGGTCGCTCTAGCTCCCCTGCTGGTCATATGGTTCGGTGCGGGGAGCCTTTCCAAGATACTGGTCTGCGCTCTGACGCTCTTTTTCCCCGTACTGATGAATACTATCGTCGGTATCCGAGGCGTGGATCGGGGCATGGTCGAGCTGATGCGCTCGTTGGGATCTACGCGCTGGCAGATCTTTGCGTACCTCGAAGTACCGGCAGCCCTGCCCGTCCTCATGGGCGGCCTAAAGATCGGGGTCACGCTGTCGGTCATCGGCGCGGTAGTCGGCGAGTTTGTGGCAGCGGACCGAGGACTGGGCTTTCTCGTGAACCTTGCCCGTGGCTTGTTTGATACCCCCTTGATGTTCGTAGCTCTGGTAACTCTGATGGCTATCGCTCTAACCCTCTATGGCATCGTAGATTGTCTGGAGCATTGGCTCCTGGCTTGGTATCAGCCTAACGAGCCCTGACGAAAAGGAGGAATGTGTGAATAGTCGGCATCTCGTCCTCGTGGCTCTGCTCCTTGCTCTAGCGCTGACTGGCTGTGGTCACCCAACGCAACCAGGACAGACCGCCAAAGAGCTCCGTCCCATCACCTTGGCGATGGGATTCGTGCCCAATGTCCAGTTCACCCCCGTCTATGTAGCGCTCGAGCGCGGTTACTTTGCTGCGGAAGGCCTAAAAGTCACGCTCGACTATGGCATGGAGACTGACCTACTGGAGCAAGTAGGTATCGGCAACCTTCAGTTCGCCATTGCCAGCGGCGATCAGGTCATTATGGCGCGCGCCAACGGCTTGCCGGTGCGCTATGTGCTGAACTGGTATCGACGTTTCCCGGTCTGCGTGGTAGCGCTAGCTGATTCCGGAATTGTCAGCCCGGCCGATCTGGTCGGCAAACGCGTCGGCATCCCAGCGCTCAAGGGAGCCAGCTACATCGGATGGCAAGTATTCGCACAGGAAGCGGGGTTGACCGGCGATGCTGTCGATCTACAAGTCATCGGATACACCCAAGTAGCCAGTCTGACGGAAGGCCGCATCGACGCCGCCATCTGCTATGCTATGAACGAGCCGGTGCAGCTCCGTGCTATGGGGTATGAGGTGCATAGCTTTTTCCTCGATGCCTACACGGACCTCCCCTCCAACGGGATTATCACCAACGATGAGACCATCGCCGAGAATCCTGAACTGGTACGCGCTCTGAACAGTGCTTTCCTACGAGGCCTCAAAGACACCCTGGACGATCCCGATGCCGCCTTTGCCATCGCTCGCAAGGCCATCCCAGGGATGGACGACGAGACAGCCACGCTCCAACGTGCAGTGCTGGACGAATGCGTGGCCTTCTGGCAAGGGGATCAACTTGGTTACAGCCCACCGGCATCGTGGGAACGGGCGACGGAGACCATGCGCGAGCTGGGCTATATCACCGTAGACCTTGATCCGAGCTTGCTGTACACCAACGAACTGCTACCTCAGTCATGAGCGATCCAATCCTGGTTGCCGACCAACTACAGATGACTTATACAGCGCCTGATCTCTCGCTGGAGGCACTAGCGGAAGCAGACATGGCCGTGATGCAACACGAGTTCGTGTGCATCATCGGACCAAGCGGCTGCGGCAAATCAACGCTCCTGCGCCTACTGGGAGGCCTCGTCAAGCCGACGGCCGGCCGCGTTCTTTACCGCGGTCGGCCGCTTGACCATCCATGTAGCACCATCGGCATAGTTTTTCAGCAACCAACCCTCATGCCATGGCGCACGGTGATCAAGAACGTAGAACTGCCACTCCAGATCCTCGGCATACCAGCCAAGATGCGGGAGCAGCGTGCACTGGCGATGTTAGAACTGGTCGGCCTTCACGACTTTCGCCACAGCCTCCCGAGGGAACTCTCCGGGGGAATGCAGCAGCGGGTGGCTCTGGCTCGAGCCCTCGTCCACCAGCCCGACACGCTCTTGCTGGATGAGCCCTTTGGCTCCCTGGACGCCCTCACTCGCGAGCTAATGAACGACGAGCTGCTGCGCATCTGGGGTCAGCAGCGGCAGACCGCCATCATGATCACGCATGACATCCAGGAGGCAATCTACCTGGCCGATCGCGTGCTAGTCATGAGCCCACGCCCAGGGCGCATCCTTGAGGAGGTACCCATACATCTGCCACGCCCAAGGGATCGGTCAGTCCTCTATAACCCCAGGTTCGCCGAGCTGGCGAGGCACTTGCGGGCCGCCCTCCACCTGGGGGACTAGGCCGTCGCTTCGACTGCGGCGCTTGGCGCCTGGATCCTCGGATCTCGTACCAACCAACGCATTGTCGCCCACCCCAAGACGCAGAATAACAGCGCCAAGCCAAAAGAAGCGTGAAAGCCCACGGTATCTACCAGCCATCCGCCAACCATCGGGGCGAGCAGGACCGGCGCGGCAACAATCGTGTTGATCATCGCGGTGTACGTAGGCACCTCGTCCTCTGAGCAAAATTCCATGGTCATCGCAAAGGAGGACGTGCCAACTGCCGAGCTCCCGGTGTTGATTATGGCAAACACCGCATAGAGCCATGCCGCGCCGGGTGCCAAGAGCAGCAACAGAAGGCCTATAGCGACAAGGAACGCTCCAAGCTCTGCCAACCATTTGTGACCGAGACGGCCCGACAGCCAACCCAGCAACGGGACCAGCGTAACCTGCGGTGCCAACGCCGCCACGGTAAGTTCACCAGCGAACGCATCTCCCACGCCAAACGCTCGCTTGGCATAGATCACATAGAATGCACCCGTCATCCCTCCAAGGATCGTCAAGATACGTGCCACGAGATAACGCCGAAGATTAGCATCGCGCCGAAGCAACGTCGGCAAGCGACCGAGATACGCCCGGCGATCCATGGGATGGCGAGCGACTGGCATGGCGGGCTCCCGGTTCATCGCCATGCAACACCAGGAGCAAACCTGCGCCCCAAAGGTCAACAGGAAACAAAGCCCAAATGACACCGGATAGGCGTGCTCCGCCAAAATGCGACGCGAGAGGAAGGCGCCCAGCAACCCCAGGCCACTGCCGATAGCCTGCCCCAGACTGAAGAGGAGCCCGCGTCTCGATGCTGGGATCACCTTGGCGATCATGGCCTGCCATGCCGGGCCGGCCAGCCCTCCACTGAACGTAGCCGTCCCGAGCGACACCAGGAGCACGAGATACGCTAGCCAACTTGGTGCCCCCGGCCACAGCAAGATCAGGACCGCCACCACCAGGTAGGGCAATCGTTCCATAACGCTGATACGCATGACAAAGGGCTTCTTGCGCGGCAGCGTCTCGGCGCGTTGCGATAGCAGCAGCTGAGGCAGAAAGTACCCTACGTTCTGGACGGCGGGGATGAGGCCGATCATAAAGGCGGATGACGTCAGATAGCTCGTGTACAGGGATAGGACCGTCGAGCCAAAGATAAAGCTAAGAGCCAGATTATAGAAGGATAGATCGAGCACATTGACAACAAAGTTGTGCCACTGGTGCCGCTTGATGGCCTCCAGACCGTCCTGTTCGTCAGTCTTTTCCACCATTGCCTCCCAACCCGACACAATTAGCGTGCGATGCTAACATGGCCTCGCCGACGCGTCAAACCGAGCCGCCGTTTGCCCGCTGGAGCTCAAGTCAGTACGATGTCCACCATGTCTTTTCAGTAAAGGAGCACACATGAGAGTCACGCTCGCTTATGGGCGCCACGGGCTGCCGGTAGAGATCCCCGACGAGGCCACCGTCT
The DNA here is from genome assembly GCA_964614895.1 of uncultured Anaerolineales bacterium. Taxonomy (GTDB): domain Bacteria; phylum Chloroflexota; class Anaerolineae; order UBA1429; family UBA1429; genus DAIRUQ01. The sequence continues at coordinate 374 of CAZTMY010000188.1, read as the reverse complement.
TGATTCCCAAGCAGAATCCCGGCCTCGTCGATGAGGCCGCAGCTTTGCGTGACGCCCTAGAGCAACCGATCGCGTCACCACCATTGCGCGACATCGTCTCGGCTCACGACACGGTTGCGATCGTGTTCAGCGATCTTACACGGCCCATGCCAACAGCTCGCGTGCTGCCATCTCTCCTAGCACAGCTATCGCACGTTCGCGACGAGCACATCCTCCTGATCAACGCGTTGGGAACACACCGACGCAACACCTCCGACGAGCTCATCGAGATCCTGGGACCCGAGGTGGCCGGCCGGTATCCCATCCTACAACACGACGCCTGGGACGAGGAGAACCTGGTGCATGTAGGGACCAGCAGCTTCGGGCATCCCATC
>CAZTMY010000187.1:0-5181 GCA_964614895.1 uncultured Anaerolineales bacterium | reverse complement strand
CGCTGGGGCCAGGTGCCGCCTACACGTGTTGTGCTCCGCTACCCGAGCTCCGTCACCGATGAGGTGCTCTGGGAAACATCGCCACCCTATGGCAAGCTCTTCGGTAACGAGTTCACATGGGATCTCGCTTCGCCGCAACTCATGGAAGCGATTATCCTGGCCCCCGCAACCTGGGACGAGATCGCCCGTTCACGCACAGAAGATGACGCCCAAGCACTTGCCCGCTTGTACCTCTCCATCAGCTCCGACGCCACAGCTTTGGGGTTGTCTGGCCGAATGGCCTATGCCGCGGCCATTGGCGAGCTCGTTACCGCTGTAAAGCGTGCGCCCGAGAATACAGAGCTGCGATCCATGCTGGCCGACGTCTATGTAGCCAGAAGCGAGATGCAACCAGATTCGCGCCTCGTTTACCTCTCGTTGGCCATCCAGCAGCTCGAAGCCGTGACCCCAGCAGAGCAAACTCCCGCCATACGCGAGCGCCTTGGCGAGCTCCACTTGGAAGCAGCGTTCGCAGCAGAGGACCAGGGAGATCCGTCACTGGCCCGGGAGCACCTACGCGCAGCAGAAAACCTGCTGGGCGAAGATCTGGTCGAGCAACGCCAAGAGTCCCTGGCAATGCGCTTGGCACTCTCGCTCGCCGAGGAAGGACGCCTAGATCAAGCCCTCGACGCCCTGCAAGGGAAGATCTCACCTCAGACTCGGGATGCTCTGCTTCGCTACGCCCCGCCCTTTGCTTCGGTAGTGACGACGGTCACCATGACCAGCAAGATGCGAATCTCCGAGCAACGTTTTCAGCTCTATGCCCCGACGGCCGACGAGACACGTCAGGCGCTGGCTGGTCTGGCCACGCTACTCGATAGCAGGGACTCCGTCGAGGCCCACTTGGCCGTTGACGGCGAGACCGCTCTACTCACAGTCAAGGCAGTCTGGCCTGACCTAGAGACATTGCGAGAGATCTCTAAAGAGCTTACGGAAGCCCTTGACCAAGAACAGCTGCTCAGCGCCGTCGTTGCGAGCCCATGGCACAGCACTCCAGAAACGCACGCGCAGGAACACGACCTATGGCAAACATCCGTCCACTATGAGGAAATAGTAGACCTTCAGCACCTTCAGACGCTGTGGGAGAACGAGGAATCCCTGGCCGAATGGCAAGCTGTGGAGATAGAGGCAGCACTGTCCCCCGGTACTGAGCCAACGTTCGAGGAGCTCCTGGCCCGATATGCCCTCTCGCAGCAACGCGATATCTGGCGTGACATACCACTCAGCAGCTACTGGATCATCCAGGTCGCCTCAGACGGCGACGACGATCCCCAACCGGTGGGGCGCGTGGCCTTTGGGGACGTGGGACGGATCAGCGCTACGTCGATAAAGTACCATCGAGGACGGCTGGTGTTGGCCGGACTGACGGGGGGTGCCTTTGCCATTGTCCTATTAGCATTAGCTGCAGGCGGCAGCACGACCAAGCAAGGTTTACACTGATATTACGCCAGCGAAGCCCGTACTTTACGCCTGTTTTACCGCACAATGGATGCGAATCAGATATAATAGCTCTAGATGTGGGGAGTATCCCCATAGGTTCTCGGAAATTTGATCCCGGAGGTCTCCCTATGCGCACAAACAGACGACTGGTTGCCATCCTCTCAGCGGCTCTGCTCATCGCGGTGCTCGCCTTGCCCTTGGCCGCTTCCGCGGGGCGCTATTCGCACAGCACTGGCTTCATGTTTGTGCCACGCAACAGCACACAAGACCATACGCTGACGGTTGGTCGCGTGAGCGTAACGGTCCCCGCAGGAGCCCTGCCGCAGGGTGGCCCCGTGGTGTTGCACGTGGCTACTGACTCGGAGGGACGCTTCCGAGCCGATTTCCTGCCCAACTATAGCTTCGCCCGGCCCGTGCTCATGAAGTTCGGGGCCGCGCCATTCATCTACTACCATACGGGCCATGATTGCATACGAATCGACACCGCCGACATCGATGGGGATGGCGAAGGCGGCGAAGTCTGGATGGGTCACTTCTCCCGCTATAGTGGCTGGTTCTAGCATAGAGATCGCGAATAACCACCCATCAGTAAGGGGAGCGCTTGCGCGCTTCCCTTCTGTATGCACGCTCATCAGCACCAGGGCAGACCAACGCCCTTTAGCGGCTGAGCCATCCCCCATCCACGGCCAGGATCGTGGCGTGGCAATAGTCTGATGCGCTCGAAGCGAAAAAGACGGCTGCCCCGGCGAGATCCGACGGCGCGCCCCATCGTCCCGCGGGGATCCTTGCCAGGATCGCCTCATTGCGATTCTCATCAGCGGCTAGCGGAGCCGTCATGTCCGTCAGGATATAGCCCGGGACAATAGCATTGACGTTGACGTTCTTCGCAGCCAATCCGTTGGCCAGTGCGCGCGTTACCCCCACAACGCCATGCTTCGAAGCCGTGTATGCTGGCACGAGAATGCCACCTTGAATTGAAAGCGCAGACGCGATGTTGATGATTTTCCCCTTGCCCACCTTCACAAAGTGACGTGCCGCGGCTTGGGAAAGAAACATGACGGTCTTCAGGTTCAACTGCAAGACCTTATCCCACTCTTCCTCGGGGTATTCCAGCACAGGATGTCGCGTAATGGTGCCAGCCGCGTTTACCAAGATGTCCAGCCCTCCCATGGCGGACACCGCGCGTGCGACCAAGTCCTGCAGATCACTCACGCTGGCAGCCGCTAGATCCATAGGCATATGGGCAAAACGTTGGCCCATTTCCTCAACCTTGGTCCGCGTGTCATCGCAAGACCCACGCGAGACGCCCACAATGTCAGCCCCCGCCTCGGCCAGGCCGAGAGCGATGCCCTGACCGATACCACGGCTGGCCCCCGTTACCATTGCTACGCGACCATGTAGATCGAACAAACCCCTAGACATGCTCCGCTCTCCTTCTGTACTGTCCGCTAACTGACCCAAGACAAGCTACCTACGAATGCCGCTTCGGATCCAGCTTACAGGTAGCATCCTAGGGCAGCGTCTCGACACCACCCATGTAGGGTCGCACAGCTTCCGGCACCTCGATGGTGCCATCGTCGCGCTGGTAGTTCTCAAGGATAGCGATCATCAGTCGCGGCAGAGCCAACCCCGAGCCATTGAGCGTATGCACAAACTGCGGCTTGCCATCGCCGCCGGGGCGATAGCGGATGTTCGCCCGGCGAGCCTGGAAATCGCAAAAGTTGCTGCATGACGATACCTCTAGCCATTCCTGGCAGCCCGCCGCCCAGAGCTCGATATCGTACTTCACAGCGGCAGAGAAGCTGAGGTCGCCTGTACACATCTGAACCACACGGTAGGGCAGGTTCAGCCTACGGCAGATATCTTCCGCGTTATCCAGCAAGCGCATCAGCTCATCCATCGAGTTCTCAGGCTTCACGAACTTGACCATCTCAACCTTATCGAACTGGTGACCCCGCTTGATCCCCCGGGTATCACGCCCTGCCGACATCTTCTCGCGGCGGAAGCATGCCGAATACGCTACATGATAGATCGGGAGGTCGTCCTCCGAGAGGATCTCTTCCCGATACATGTTCGTGATGGGCACCTCCGCCGTCGGAATCAGCCAGAGGTCATCTTCCGCGTCAAAGTACTGATTCTCCGCGAACTTGGGCAGCTGCGCCGTCCCATAGAGACACTCACGACGCACGAGGTAGGGCGGATATATCTCCTCATAACCATGCTCACGCACGTGCACATCAATCATCCACGCAATCAGAGCGCGCTGCAGGCGAGCCGCGTTCCCGCGCAAAAGGTAGAAGCGCGATCCCGATATCTTTACGCCGCGCTCAAAATCGATGAGGCCCTGGGCCTCTCCAAGCTCCCAGTGTGGCTTCGGTTCAAAGTCGAACGCTGGTAGCTCGCCCACGGTACGAACGACCACATTGTGGCTCTCATCAGGGCCAACGGGAACGCTAGGATGCGGCAGGTTGGGCACCTCAAGCAACGCCTCGTCCAGCCGCTGTTGCACAGGGGCAAGCTCCGCCTCAAGCTTGCTTATGCGCTCTCCGACAGAGCGCATGGATACGATCAGCTTCTGCCTAGCCTCAGCGTCCTTCAGACGCGAGATCTCTTTGGAGACGCGATTGCGCTCGGCACGGAGCGATTCCACCTCGCCCAGCAGCACACGGCGTCGCTCGTCAAGCGCCAGGATCTCGTCAATGGGCGCCGACGCGTTGAGATTGCGCAGTGCCTCCCGCACCTCGTCGGCATGCTCACGGATATAGCCAAGATCGATCATCGTGCCCCCTCTCCTCCCGCAACGCAAAAGGCTCCTCGTCCTGCGTGACGAGGAGCGCTCGTGGTGCCACCTGGCCTTGTCTCTCCCTTGCGGCAAAGACCTTGACCGCCATTCGGGCCAACGCTCGCTAACGGGAGCTCCCGGGAACGCTTCTGCGGCCGAACGCCACGCCCAGCTCAAGAGTGGATTCACCTATCTCACCGGCTGCCTTACACCGCCCGGCAGCCCTCCGCAGGGCCTGGATCGGGCTACCAGTCTCTGTCAGAGCCATTCGACGGTGCTAGTACAGCACCAACGCCGCACTAGAGAGTGTAGACCCACGATCTATTGGCCAGATGCATCTTATACCCCGCCCGAAGACATCTCCAAGGACTTGGCTGGTGATAAACCGTGACGTTTCGCGCTGGACTCAGACACATCGGTGTGACCTGATGGACAGGCAGAGGAAAACTCCGCAGCGCGGAAACGCCCAAGGCCTAGCTTTGGTGATCTAGGCACCATCCACACGAGGATAATACCAATCCTCCGCCTCGGCTAGCAAACACTACACGGCGGGGTTCCTTGCCCTAACAGCATTCTGATACCATCGGCCCCGATGGGCGGCCAAGCCCAACGCCGAGAAATCGCAGCAACGGGATTTCGTACCCAGCCCATGTGAGGCGACGGTCGGACTCGAACCGACGGTGGGGGTTTTGCAGACCCCTGCCTTAACCACTTGGCTACGTCGCCGCAAAGAATCACGGTTCCTTGTCAGAGTGCCAAGGAACCGCGACGTTCAGGAGCGGAAGACGAGATTCGAACTCGCGACCCTCTCCTTGGCAAGGAGATGCTCTACCACTGAGCCACTTCCGCTCAAACTACGACCTAATGGGGAAGGAGAGATTTGAACTCTCACGGATTGCTCCACGTGATCCTAAATCACG
>CAZTMY010000186.1:0-5196 GCA_964614895.1 uncultured Anaerolineales bacterium | reverse complement strand
GCGTAAGCAGCCAAGTGCTGATAGCGCCAATCAGCGCCATAGTGGTGCCAATGATCTGCGTCATCTCGCTGCGCAGGTCCTCGACCTCGTGCTTGGCCGATGCGCCGGGTGCTGAGGCTGTGGCGATGTCCATGCATGACCTCCATCCTGACACACGCACCTGCATGATAGCACAGACTTGGTGTTGGCCTGGAACACACGTTTGCGTGACATCCCGGATCGGCTTAGCTAGAATGGCGGCAGCGTGAGGCGGAGGATAAAGACGCTGCTATACAGATTGATGGGTAGGACGGCCCACTCATCCTGAGCGAGGAGGCACAACATGAAATCGTTGGAGTATCGGGGCGGGGGCGTGGTAGAGTGGGTGGACTTCCCGGATCCCGAGCCAGGCCCCGGGCAGGTGCTGGTGCGGACGGCCGTCTCCGCTCTGTGTGGTAGCGAGAAGCACAGCTATCTGGGCGCTGGGCAGAAGGAAGGCAATCCGGGTCACGAGGCAGCCGGGACGATCGTGGCGGTGGGGCCAGGCGTGCAACTGCGGCGTGGGCAACGGGTGGGCGTGAGCGGTGTGACGGGCTGCGGCACGTGCGACTATTGCCGTGCGGGGCAGCAGACCTACTGTCAGCGCCGGCCAGCGGGCTTTGGCGGCTTTCACGCGGAGCTGATCCTGGTGAGCGAATTCACCTGCGTCCCATTGCCAGACGATATTCCCTGGGATGCGGGGGTTCTCCTCACAGGCGATGGGCTGGGTGTCCCCTACCACACGTCACGCCGGCTGCTCGATCCGGATATCGCGACGGTGGCGGTATTCGGGCAGGGGCCTATCGGCCTAGGCAACACGCTGATGCAGGCCACCATGGGGCGACGCGTGATTGCCGTGGACATGCTGGACAAGCGGCTTGGGTATGCCAAGGACTTGGGGGCTGCCGAGGTAGTGTCGGCAGCGAGGGTCGATCCGGTACAGGCGATCAAGGAGCTCACGGATGGCCTTGGCGCCGACGTCTGCATCGAGTGCGTCGGCCGTCCCGAGACGTTGCGTCAATGCTTTGCAGCCGTTGGGGCTGGTGGCACCATCGCGGTCAACGGGGAGCAGGTAACTTTGCCGCTGTCGCCCAGCGACGATTTCATCCGGCGTGATATCACCATGTTCGGTTCATGGTTCTACCAGTATGCCGAGGTGCCGGCCATGATCGATCTGTACCGACGCGGCTTGCGCGTGACGGATCTGATCACACATCGCTACGCGGCACCGAGAGCGCAGGAGGCGTGGCAAGCCTTTGCTGCTGGCGAGACGGGCAAGGTGTTGCTGATGTATGGGGCCTGAGCTACCGGCTAGGGCAAAGAGCCTGGCGAAGGGCCGCTAGATGGCCGGGGGTGGGAATGGCAATGGCAAGTGAGGCAACGGTTAGGGCGCGTGCGAAGGAGGCGGGCTATGGCCAGTCGGTGGAGCACGCCGTGCCCATCGGTGTGGGCGGACTGGTGCTGATTGCCTACCTGTTTGGCTTCTTCAGCGATCTTCCCCAGGCCGATTGGCAGCCCAAGGTGGTCACGCTGACCAGCATGGGTTTGGCAGGGGGCGCGTTCATCCTGGGGCAATGGCGCGATGCCGTGGGCCGATGGGCGGTGGTCGTGGCAGCTGGCCTTTCTCTGGTCATTGCCGCCTGGCTGATGCAAGCTCCAGGCGTGCTGACCCTGTGGGGCGCAGCGGCTGCGCTGGCCGTGGTCATGGTCTCCATGTGGGCGGGCTTGGGAATGGCCGTGCTGGGCACCATCGTCTTGGTGACGGCCTGGCGCTATGGCTGGGCAGGCCCTGCGCCCCAAGGTATGGTGCTGGCCTCGCTGACGGCTGTCTGGGCCATGACGGGGGTGGCATACTGGGTGTTCGTGTCTGCGGAGGGCATGGGGATCTGGTCGTGGCAGCACTTTGAGCGGGCACAGCGTCTCTTGGAAGAGGCGCGGAGCCACCAAGCCGAGCTTCATCAGGCCCTGGATGATCTGACGCACGCGAACCGACAGCTCGCTCTGGCCAACGAGAACCTGGCGGCTATGCGGCGCGTGGCCGAGGACGCCCAACGGGCCAAGGCGGCGTTCGTGAGCAAGGTCAGCCACGAGTTTCGTACGCCGCTGAACATGATCATCGGGCTTACCGACTTGGTCATGGAGAACCCCTCCGTGTACCAGGCGCCCATCCCCAGTGGCTTGTTGGAGGATCTGCGCATCGTCCAGCGCAACTGTGACCACCTAGCCACGTTGGTGAACGACGTGCTGGACCTAAGCCAGATTGAGGCGGGACGCATGGCCTTGTACCGCGAGGACGTCGATCTGACCGCCTTGTTGCATGATAGCGTGGAGGTGGTGCGTCCGCTCCTGGAAAAGAAGCGATTGGCGCTAGAGCTGGACGTGGCGCCTTCCCTGTGGCTGCGGTGCGATCCCACCCGCATCCGCCAGGTGGTGCTGAACCTGGTGAGCAACGCCGCGCGCTTTACGGAGCGGGGGTGGATTCGTATCAGCGCCAAGTGCGAGGCGAGCATGGCGCTCATCTCCGTCGCCGACACCGGGCAAGGTATCCCGCCCGAGGACGCGGAGCGCATCTTTGAGCCGTTCTACCAGGTAGGTGCGCGACCCAATCGCGCACAGGCTGGCACAGGTCTCGGGCTGAGCATCAGCCGCCAGTTCGTGGCGCAGCACGGCGGGCGCATGTGGCTGGAAAGCCAGGTGGGGGAAGGGACGACGTTCTACTTTACGCTACCCATGGGCGATGCGGCTCCCCCTCGTGTGGGCGCGGAGCGGTGGATCTCGGAGCAGTGGCCTTGGGTGGAGCGACGCGCGCGCTCCAGCGTGCCTCTGGCGGACTTTACCCCGCGGTTGGTGCTATATGACGAGACGGGCGACTTGGCACGGGTCGTGGCGCGCTACGCTCGCGACGTCGAGTTCGTGGCGGTAGAGTCTGCCAGCGAGACCGTGGCCGAGCTACGCCGCGGCGAGTCATTGGGAGCCATCGTGAACACGGCCTCACCGAACACCCTATGGCCGACAGTGGACCGCATCGGGCGTCGGGTACCTCACGTGCCGGTGCTTGGCTGCGCCTTCCCGCCGAGCAAGGAGCATGCCACGGCGGCTGGTGCTGTGGACTATCTCACCAAGCCCATTAATCGCCGCACATTGGCGCGCGTGATGGGGCAGCTCAATAGACCCGTTGAACGCGTGCTCGTCGTGGATGACGATGCCGATAGCCAACTCCTGTTCGAGCGTATGTTGCATACCTGGAGGCCATCGCTGGAAGTGGAGACGGTGGGTAGTGGCCCCGAGGCCCTGACGCGATTGCAGAAAGGGCAGCCCTACGATGCCATTCTGCTGGACATCATCATGCCAGTCATGGATGGCTGGCAGGTCCTGGACGCCATGCACGAAAGCGGCATCTCGGACGTGCCGGTGGTGATCGTCTCGGCGCAGGACGCTCGAGAGGAGCCGCTGGCCAGCCCATTGGTGATGGTCTCCTCTGGGCGTGGCCTCTCGCTGACTAGCGTGCTGCGCTATATGGTCGAGTTGCTCAATCTGATGCGCTCCCCGGCGCTTGAGGCCGCAACTGACGCAGGGCCTCGATGAACTCGGCGCGGCGCACGGGTTTGGCGAGATAGGCGGCTGCGCCCAATGCCCTGGCGAGCTCCTCCGCGTGCACAACCGTGCAGACCAACACGGGGATGTGACGTGTCGCTGGATGCTGGTGGAGATGCGTGAGCAGCTCCCAGCCGTCCACGTCGGGCAGCATAACATCCAGCACGATGATCTTGGCGCCGGTGTCCTTGGCGGTCTCTATGATTCCCGAGCCGTCCGCCTTGTGGGTAATGCGATAGGGCGTGCCGGCGACGAATCGCTGGTAGAAGTGGACCAAGTCCGCGTTGTCATCGACGACCAGGACGGGGCACAGCCGCACGGCATGCAGATGGAGCGTCATCCTAGCTTGCGCGTCATCGGCGTGCCACTCAGCACGTCCGCCTCGGCTGGTGAGGATCTCATCTACGAGATAGTCAGTAGGACGCTCGGCCGTCAGGGCCGGACGCGTGCTGATCGAGATCCGCACGTGGTCGCTGTCCCCCTCAGCCGTGATAGACGCGCTGGCTGGCCCATGGGCGGGCGCCTTTGTGGCGGTCATACGATCCAGTGTAATCAGAAGCACTTGGCTCAGCGACGTGGGATGGATACCAACCATCAGGTCGACCGGAGCCGGCTCGTGGCCAAGACTGACGCCTCGGGCCGCCAAGAGAGGATCGGCCAGTGTCACCACCTTGGCGATGACGTCCTTCACCATGCAGGTGGCCTCGCCGGCGTCCTCGCGCAAAGCCTCCAGCTCCTGGCGCACTTGGGCCATCCAGGGCGAGTTGGGCTGAGCGCGGGCTCCTGTCGCCCGTTGGGGTGCCTGCAGCCGGTCCGCTAGCCACTTTACTGCTTCTCGCTGCTGGCGCCGGAGGTGACGCACGCTCAGCCCCAGTTCGTCTGCTACGACCTCTTGGGTCTGACCTTGCACATAGCGGCCCTGCAGGATGCCATAGAAACGGGTGGCATGGGATCCCGCCGGAGCATCCGGGGGCGGCTTGAGCGCCCCGATAGTACGCGCAAGCTCAGTCCGCGCCAAGTCCCAATCCTTGGCGCCCAGCAGGTCGGCTAGCTTGGCTGGCGTCTGATAGCAGGGGTCGTGCAGATGCGCCAGGGCTTCCTGCAAGCATTCGAGCAAGAGTACCTCAGGTGGCGTGTCCGGCGTCTGTCCGGTCATTGTCCCTCAAGCGGCCTTGCGAGAGGGCCTCGCGTATCTTATCCTGGAACCAGACGCGGGGAAGCCCGTACGCTCGCTAGGCATCATCATGTTGCTGCCTTAGGAGCGGATTATAGCATGCTGGCGGGGGCGTGTACAGCAGAGATGCGGGGCTATGGGCCCAAGGAGGGTGCGCAGGAAGGACAGGAGTGCCGCAATCATGCGTGTGGACCGTCTGACAGGATCAAGGAGAGGATGAGATGAGAAAGGTTTCGCGTCGTGAGCTGCTTCGGCTGGTGGGCCTGGGATCTGCTGCGGCCCTCGTGGCGGCCTGCAAGCCGCAGGTGGTGGTGGAGACGGTCGAGAAGGTCGTCAAAGAGACCGTCGTGGTCGAGAAAGAGGTGGAGGCGCAGGCCGTCAGCTATTCGGGGGAATTGCGGGTGTTTATC
>CAZTMY010000185.1:0-5217 GCA_964614895.1 uncultured Anaerolineales bacterium | reverse complement strand
GATCTCCTCTCGCCAGTGCGTTAGGATGTGCCTCAAACCCAGAAACTGGCGCGATACGGAGGATGTCCATGAGACGATGTACCAGCCACTTGAGACGACGGCTGTTCGGTAACATAGTCCTGAGGGAATGGCCTGGCTTTGGCAATATTTCACGTGAGGGAATGCGGGACCTTGCCTCAAGGAACACTGGCCGGTACAATTCCCGTGTAGCGTTCGCAACGATGGCGCATTGGAAGGAGGAGCCATGTTGCAGGGCATTCACTGGCTGGGGCACGCTAGCGTGCGCATCGATGACGTGATCACGATCTACATTGACCCTTGGAAGGTGGCAGAGCCTAAGCAGGCCGATCTCATACTGGTGACTCACGAGCATTTTGACCATCTGTCCAAGAATGACATCGCCAAGTTGCGCGGCCCCGAGACGGTCGTGGTAGCGTCGCGAGGCGCAGCGGCCAAGCTACCTGGCGAGGTCAAGGCAGTCGGCCCGGGCGAGCGATTCGAGGCTGCCGGCGTGTGGGTGGAAACGGTTCCCGCGTACAACACCAACAAGCCCAACCATCCCCGGGCGGCCGGTCACGTGGGATACGTGGTGGAGCTTGAAGGACGCCGCATCTACCACGCGGGCGATACGGACCTGATCCCCGAGATGGCAGATATACGGTGTGACGTTGCCATGCTACCGGTCGGCGGCACCTATACGATGAACGCCAAGCAAGCGGCGCAAGCGTTGCAGGTGCTCCAGCCGCAGGTCGCTATCCCGATCCACTGGGGCAAGCTTGTGGGCTCCAAGCGGGACGCGAAGCGATTCCAGTCCCTGGCGCCTGAGGGCGTGCGGGTCGAGATTCTGGACCGCGAGTAAAAGCTAGTGGTATCGCGTCACTCGGAATCGGTACATCGCATAGGGCTCGTCGGCAGAGATCCACGCCTTTCGCAGCGCGATGTTGACCTGTTGCTCGGGGGTATCTACGCCTTCCAGGTCGGGTAGAAGCAGGCCGCGGCGGTGGCCCCGTTCGACGATGACGCCATACTGCTTGGGGTCCAGCTCCTCCATGGAGCTGATCGGCTCCGCGGGCTCGAGGACGTCTACCGAGATCTCTAGGTCGCTGAGCTCGTCGCGCGTCACGGGCGCAAAACGGGGGTCACGGCTGGCGGCGCTGATGGCGTTTGCGATGATCTCATGCGCCAAGGTGGGTTGCGTGGGCTCGATGGTGCCGATGCACCCCCGGAGCGCGCCCTTTTTGTGCAGCGAGACAAACGCTCCCGCTCGCTGCTGCATGAGCGGGCTAAGAGCCTCGGGAGGCGCAATCTTTCTGCCCTGGGCAACGTACGCTTTGATAGCGCGTCTCGCCAGTTGCACCAAGGGATGTTCTTTCTGGATCTCATTCATGGGTGGGTATTCCTCCCTCTTTGGCCACCTCTTCCAAAACCGTACGTAACCGCGCTGGATGATTCGTGATGATGCCGTCCACACCCATGCGGTACAGGCGGCGCATCTCATCCGGGTCATCCACCGTCCATGCGTTGACCTGGCGGCCACAGTTGTGGGCGCGCTGGACGTAGCTCTCGTCGACCTGGCTGTAGTGGGGGTGCAAGGCGTGGGGCTGCACAAAGGCCGCTGGCCAGCCAGTCGCCAATAGGAGGGGCATGTTCGGGGCTGTGAGCAGGGCGCGCCGAAGCTCGGGAGCGCGGCGACGAACACGCCAGAGTGAGATCGGGCTGAAGGACGATACCAGCACGCGATCGACGATCTGCCGGCGCCGCACCAGGTTAATCACGCCATCCTCGAGTCCCTCGTCTTTGAGCCCCGTTGACTTGATTTCGATGTTCACCAACATGGATTCGCCTACCAGATCCAGAACGTCGGCGAGGGTGGGTATGACCTGACCCTCGTAGTGCGTGTCGAACCAACGACCGGCATCAAATAGGCGTAGGGTCTCCAGGCTCATGTCGCGCACGCGGCCTGAGCCGTTGGTGGTGCGATCGATGGTGTCATCATGGATGACGACGATATCGCCAGAGCCGCAGATGGTAACGTCAAGCTCGACGCCATCCGCGCCGACACGCGCGGCGGCCTCAAAGGCTGCCAGGGTGTTCTCGGGTGCCTCGGCAGAGGCCCCGCGATGGGCGATTATGAGGGGACGATGGTCTTGCTGCGTATCTAGCAACTCTGGCCTCCTGGTCTCGGGCAATTCGGCGTACGAACTCCCAGACTACCAATCTCCAGTCATCTCAACCCACTCCACCGGATCAACGGCGACTCCCAAGACGCGTATCTCCCAATGCAGGTGCGCCCCAGTTGAGAGTCCAGTGCTGCCCACTGAACCCAACACGTCACCAGCGGCGACTTGCTGGCCTGGCTGGACGGCTATTTCGGTCAGGTGGTAGTAGCCAGAGACGACGCCAGCGCCATGATCCACGAACACGGCGTTTCCTCGTACCTGCAAAGCCTCAGTCGCGAGTACCATGCCGGGGGCTGGGGCAAGCACGGGCGTACCAGCTGGCGCGCCAAGATCCAGCCCGGTGTGGAATCCCGTTACCTGTCCCCCGTAGCTTCGCCGTGTGCCAAAGGCCGAGGTGATGCGCGGTTCGATGGGCCAAACAAACGCGCCTTCCCATGTTATGTGTGGGGAATAGGTTGCATAAATGGCCGCGACGATCTCGAGTTCAGGTCGCGTGATCTCGGGAGCGAGCAACTTGCTCGTCTCGGGGGATAAAGTGATGTACTCTTTCTCATAGTTTGCCGCGACCACTTGGATGGACGTGGTTAGCGTGACCGTCCGGTTATCCTCAGTGCGAACGGTCAACGTTATTGGCTGCGTCGCGATCTCTGCAGTGGCACTGACTCCTAGCAACGCGCGGTGGACAAGCCCATCTTCGGAGACGAAGGGAAGAGCGCCGTACTGATACTCGCCTTCTACCGTGGTCGGTAGGCTGCTTTCTACCGTGAGGCGACACGTGTGGCCTTGGCGTACGGCAGCGGGGCTCAAAGAGATGCTCATCTGCAGCGGCACAGGCGTCGGGGATGGTGTCGGCGTTGACGTCGGCTTGGGGGTTGGCGTGGCTGTCGCAGTGCATGTCGGCACGGCTGTCGCGGTGAATGTGGCAGTAGCCGTGGGACTGGGCGTATCGGTAGCAGTTGGCGCAACCAAAGGCGCTGCTATTGAGCATGCTGTCAAAGCCAACGCGGCCAACACACAGGATGCCCGCGTGACTATAGCGGCGACGCGACGCACCAGCCAAGGTCTGCATCGTCGGGGACTCTTTGGGGGTTGGTGTGCGCTTGGCGCGTGTGTCACGGCGTGCCCCTAATGGCGTTTGCCCAATCGATGCACATGTCGGCTACCTCCTGGGGGAGCGGCGATGGTTGAGCCAGTAAGTTGGCCCGCACGGACGCTACCGTCACGGTGTGGGAGTTCAGGTCAGGGGGCTCGTCTGTGCACACCCAAGGCGAATTGGCTATGTGTAGGTAGAGGATAGGCAGCTCAGTCGCTGCCAACTGTGAGCCAATGTCAGCGTGGCTCCACTGGCGCAAGCCTCGCAGCGAGAGTCGCCTGCCCAGCAGCGCGACCTCGGATTCGTCTTCCAGCAACCACGCTTGCCAGTTCCCCAGGCTTGCAGTTAGGTAACGTTCTTGTGCGGCACGGTCCCAGCCATAGTAGGTGGATAGTGCCCCCTCAACCTGGCACCGAGCTAGCTCTTGCAGGCCGCCGTCGGAGGCATAGGGCGCCACGATGGCCCCGGCATACGGTTCAGGGTTGGTAGCAATCAACGTCGCGGCGACATAAGCACCCTCGCCAGCGCCTGCTACGTAGATGGCATCGGCCACAATGCGATCGTCTTGAGACAACCACGCCCCGACGGTCCGCGCATCTGCCGCGAGCGTCTCGAGCTCGCCTGGGCTGTGTCTGCCCTCACTCTGCCCTAGGCCCTGCGGGTCATAGCTTAGGGCAGCCCAATCGCGCTCGGCCAGCGCAACGCCGGGCTCCCAACGCGCTTCTGCGCCTCCTACGCTCAACAGCACCACACAAGGGAACGGGCCTGGCCCCTCGGGGAGGACCAACGTGCCTGCCAACTTGGCGCCACGATCCGTGGGTATGCTCACCTCCTGACGGCGAGTTGCCGGAGGAGCGGGCGTAGGGGGCAGTTCGGGCGCCTCTCGGACGCGACTGATGGTCACTCTATGGGTGCCGGCTAGCTCTGGCCGCTGGCGAACCGCCCAAATGTCCCAACGGGCGCCTGGGATAGTCACATTGTACAGGACACGACGGTTGGGCTCGTACCACAGCGTGAACCGTGGCTCCTGATCCGGGTGTGTGCCCTGGAGCGCGACGGTGCCAATGACGGCGCTCTCCTGCTCCGGCGCGCCTGCCAAGTCCAGGGATTGGCTCTCTGGCAGATCTTGCAGTATGTCCATGGCCTGCAAGCGTAGTACGGCCGCTACGGGATCTAGCCCCAATACGGCAAAGCGTAACGCCATGAGGGCATAGGGCAGTGCTGAGGGCGCTCCCTCTAGCATGACGTCGGGCGGTGGGGTCAGCTCGGGATAGAAGACGGGACCGTACCAGTCTAGATTGCTGCTCAGGCACGCCAAGCCGTCTTCCTCACGTACACCCAGCCAATAGGATCGCCCACCAGCATCGACGCGTTCAATAGTGTACTGTGATGGATTGAGCGCTCTCGAGAGGAGAGTGGTGCGCCGCTCGACAGCGGTGCTGCCAGCGTAGCGGATCTCGCTCAGCACCACAACGCCTTGGTTCGTTACCTCAGCGTGGATCTCCTCGATGCCGTATAGGGTATCGTCGACGTGGATGACGTAGGTATGTCCGTCCAACGCCTGGAGCAGGTCGGCCGTGGGCGTAGGCGCCGGTGCGACGGTCGGCTCTGGGATGGGCGTCGCCGCGCCCGCGCATCCAGCAAGGAGTAACGTCACCAGAACACCTGGCAACGGGAGGCAAGCGAAAAAAGCGTGCGATCGTCGCTTGTGTAGCATGGAGACCGTAATCCCTTCCGATCGCTGTGCTGCTCCGATTATAGCGTTGGGGGGCGATCGCCTCAAGGATGCGCAATCCCTCACACAAAATGCTACCGAACCGGTATGATTCCCCCAATTGATAATGTGACCGGGGGAGTCACATGGTGGGTAAACAGATATCCCTTGAGGCCCGACGTGAGTATTTGCGAAGGATGAGAACGAGGTATCGGCTGGCGTCTCGATCC
>CAZTMY010000184.1:0-5234 GCA_964614895.1 uncultured Anaerolineales bacterium | reverse complement strand
CTACCAACGATGTCATGCACACTCTCACTTCCTACGGACGCTCGCACGAGGTGAAAACCAGTCGCCTCGGGCAGGCTTTTGTGCTATGATCCGCGCTTGTGCACGGGCAAGCCGCACGCATCACACACACCGTCACAGGAGTCCGCCATGTCACGCAAGGGCACGATCGCCCTACTAGTCACCGTCGCCGTCTGGGGTTCCACCTACACCATCACTCGCGCCGCCCTGGCCGAGATCGGCCCGTTTGCCCTGAGCGTATTGCGGCTGGCCATCGCGTACGCGGCGCTCTACCCACTGGCCCATCGGCGCGGCTACCGGCCCCGCATGAGCTTTCGGCCACGCTACCTGGGCCTAGGGCTGACGGGCATCGCAGGCTACTTTGGCCTGCAGAACGTAGCCCTAGGCTACACCTCGGCCGTCAGCGCGGTCCTGATCCAGGGCCTGATTCCCGCCGTGACGGCAGTAGCGGCTGTGCTCCTGCTGGGCGAGCGCCTGCGCCCCGTGCAATGGGGAGGCATCGCCCTGGCCGTGATCGGCACGGCCATCGTCAGTCAGGCGGCCGGCCAGGACGCCGTGGGCGCCAACCCCCTCCTGGGCAACCTGCTGATGCTGGCCTGCGTGCTGGTGTGGACCGCCTACACCATCCAAGGCAAACGCCTGATCATGGAAGAGCCCGCAGTGGTGAACACCACTGCGGCCATCTTCGCCGGTACGCTCATGCTAGCACCCCTGGCCGCCTGGGAGCTACGCGACGGCCTGCCCTCGCTAAGCCCCCTCACGTGGGCCGCGGTGCTATACCTCGGCCTGATCGCCTCAGCGCTGACACTGTTCCTGTGGAACTATGCCCTGGAAACCATCCCCGCCTCGCTGGCCACGGCTTACCTCAATCTGATGCCCATCGTGGGCGTCGGGTTCAGCCTGGCAGCAGGAGAGCCGCTGCTGCTCTCGCAGCTTCTGGGCGGCGCCCTGACCCTGAGCGGCGTGTGGGTCGCCGACCGCTGCGGGCGAAGGAAGGCGCAGGGACCGTTGGTAAAGGAGACCGCCGGGAGCTAGCCTGCGGCGCGCCGAAAGCGCAGCCCTCTCAGCCCCATGCTGGGCACCCGATAGACCATCTCATCGCCGATGCACACGCCTTCCAGCGACCGCCATGCACCGTCGTCTCCTTGGATGCTGCCGCGGTCATAAGTCGCGTCGAGCCGCACCGTCCAGAGATCGTCGCGCTGGCCGTGCAGCTCCATATCGATGGCGCCCGGTGTGATCCTCAGGTCAACGCTCAGCCCGCGCCATCGCAGCGGCCCCACGGAGAGCTCTGGCCAGTGGGACGGTAGACGTGGCTTGAGAGTGAGGCCGTCGGGCCGCGGCCGGAATCCGGCAAACCCCTCGATGGGCAACCGTGCGATCATCACGCTCTCAAAGAACTCTTGCTGGATCCCCAGTCCGCCGCCGTGGCCCGCTCCCTGAAGCGTTCCCTCGCCTAGCTGCCGGTAGTAGGCCTCATAGCCGCCAGCAGCGTGCGCGCGCTGGTACCAGTCCAGGATCGCGCGCAGCCGCTCCCAGGCGTTGTCCGGCCCCCGCAGGCGAAGGCGCGCCATCACATCGTAGAAGCTGAACCCAAGCACCGCCCCGCCATCTTGCACCTGGTCGCCAAAGGCCGTGGCCTCCGGACACCGATAGACCCAGCCATAGGTCTCCAGATTGCGCACCGTCGTCGTGCGCGGGCCGAACTCCCAGTAGTAGATATCCTCGCCCTGGGAAGTATCACCGGCAACAAGCCGCTCTCCGTCCAACCAAGTCAGGATGCGGCTGGCGTGTTCCGGCGTGGCCACGTCATAGTGGATGGCCTCCAAGTTGACAAAGGTAAAGCCATAGTCGTAGGCCTGGCCATCGGCATCGATCCATCCGGCAAACCGGCCTTGGGGCTCTAGCCAGAAGGTCTCGTTGAAGGCCTGGCACGCGGCGTCAGCGCGCTGACGCAGGCGGGCCGGCTCGAGGCGTAGCGGACTAGACGGCAAGTTCCACGCGGGATGGGCGTCCACCGCCTCTTCCAGATCGGCCATCGTCCGCAGAGCGTCGACATAGTGGATGGCGGCATAAGCGTCCAGGTGGCCGAAGGGCAGGATGTCCCAATAGTTGCCGCCAATGCCATGCCCCGAACGTACGTTGACCTGGCCCGATGCGTCGCGCTCCAGGCCAGAGCGTCCATCGTGCCCGACCCAACGAGTCACGGGCAAGGGACCTTCGTGCTCAGCGCAGTGCTCGCTCTCGAACGCTCGCATTGCCAGTCTCGCCCGGTTGATGTTCCGCCGCAGGAAGGAGAGGTCGCCGGTCCAAGCGTAGAACAACGCGCACGCCCGGGCATAGTTGAGGTTGTTGATAGTATGCCGCGTGTCGTACTGGGTAAAGAACGCCTGCAAGCAGACCGTCCCGCACGCCTTGGCGTTGCCAAAGCCGAGGCGCAGCCGCGTGATGGTCCCCCGCCAGGACGGGCAACGATGCACCGGCGCCATGACATAGGTCATGGTGTCCGTGGGCGGGTCGAGGTAGATACGGCGCTCAGGACAAAAGGTGGGGTCATCCGTGGTGGCCCAGGCAATATAGGGCATAGCGCCTTCAAGGCCACGCCCCGACCAACGCACCTGGAGAAAGGGCGCTTCGAACGCGTCGATGGGATGCTCCGGCGAGATCACCGCCGCCAAGGGGCGATCCAGCCTTAGATGCCAACCATCCTGCCCCACGCCCATGTCGGAGACGCCCTCGGTGTCCCAATCCGCCGGAGAGGCAAGCGCAGGCGGACGATTGGCCAGGCCCATGGGCGTTCCCAGTGCGCCAATGCAGCCGCCCCAGGAAAAGTGCCAACCCCAGCCCCCCTCGCCATGCGACCAAATGGGAAAGGGCCAGCCAGCCTGGTGCGCGTAGGAGGCGTTCTGGTGCGTAGCCACATAGCCCTTGTCGTCCATGCTCCGAGTGGAGAGAGCTTGGTCCCAGAGAGCCTGCATCCGCGCCGAGGCCGCTCCACGGTTGGGCGCCAGCAGTGCGGGCAGCAGCCATTCATCCCACAGTGGTGCCTTGGGGCCCATGGGCACGATGGGATACATGGGAAAGAGGTCAGGTCCGCGCAGCCACTCGTCCCAGAGGGGGCCATCGGGGATATAGTGCTCCCAGTAGAGGGCACGCAGCGCATCCATCTCGGCCTGGCTTCCGGGCACCACAAAGCGCATCATGTCATCCGCCACGGGCATGGGCATGGCACCTCCGATGGGCATCTGGCAAGCACATGGGCACCATGATGGCCCAGGCGGTCCACAAGGTCAAGGCTCTCCTGCCAGGCGTGGGCCTGGCGGCCGGTCGCGGATCGTTCGCCAGGGCTAGCGCATGTCCACCCTGACTATCGCTACGACGCCCCCATTCCCACGGACAGCATCGTTCGATTCGCTGGATACCTTGAGCGGGATGCCCGTCGCCAGGTCGTACCAGACGACGATGAGTTGATAGCGCCCGGGTACCGTGTCTTCCGGGAGCTTTAGCAGGCAGGTGTCCGCAACGTATTCTCCGGGAACCCAAGCTGTGGTCGGCCAGGCGCCCTCGCCGGGTAGCCTATCGTGCTGCGCCACAATCTCGCCGTTGTCGTTGACCAGACGGACCGACACGGTGTACGAGACGTCCATCGTCTCCAGCGCATGCCAGTAGAGGGTCACCGGCAGCACGCTTGACGAGAGGACCCGATCGCTCGGAAGGCCATAGCCGACCAGTTCCAGGCCATCGCCGAACTGGAGCGACGCCTCGCGGTTAGGGAGCGGCGCGTCGAGCTGCCGCTCGTACCTGGGCACGCTCAGCGTCCCCAGGTCGACGTTGCCTAGCTCCTGGCCATCCGCAAGCAGCCGCCCCTTCAATATATAGGAACCCGGCGCTGCATTGCGGGCCACGGCCAAGCTGATCTGCTGGCGGCGGATCTGGCCCTCTTGCCAGGCATCGGGATAGGGCTGGTCGCAAAGAGGCGCCGCCTTCTGCGCGATGGTGCCCTGGGCCGACGTCAGCGCGAGCTCGAACGCGCAGCCCGGCATGGTGGCCTCGACGGCCTGCCACCACAGGGAGAGGCTGATGGTGTCGCCGGGGAGAGCGGCATCCGGAACCGGCGAGGTCCCCAGCAGCTCGACCCCAGGCGCCAGCATTACGTCCAGACGCCTATGGATGGGGAGCTCGGACTCGTCAACGGGCGACGATGCCGGCAGCACGACGACCTGTCCCAGATCGGCGTCATAGCCAAGCGTCTGTCCCGACGCGTCCAGGAGGGGCAGGCCCGCCCAGCTATCAGATGGGTGCACGCGTAGCTTGACGCGATAAGTTCCCGGCGGTGTAGCGATATCGATCGGAAGTTGATGCACCTGAAGCGAGGTCTCTCCCACCGGCCACTCGGACGTGGGGAGAAGCGCCGCCCGCGGATAACCTCGCTCATCAAAGTAGATACCTGTACCCACGTCGACAAGCTGCTTGGTGCCTAGCCCCCACTGGTGGCCTTCTTGGTCATCATAAAGCTGCAAAGAAACGACATAGTCAGCAGGGAGAGCCGCCAGGCTCTGCCAGCGAATCAGCACCTCAAGGCTCTGCCCTGGCTCTGCCTCGGGCACCTTCCAATCGTATCCGGTCAGCGTGAGCGCGTGCCCGAAATCGTAGCAAACGATCTCGCCTGGCCACAGATCCTCTCGCGTGTATACCTCGATGGGACGGGCATCGTAGTTGAAGCGATCAATCAGCGAAAAGTGGGTCTGCACGTACTGCTTCCACTCGCCATAGTCCACTAGGTTGACAAGCTGATGCGCTCCGGGGCCCACATTGAGCAGCACGACCTGGACATCGTACGCCTCGATCTCCTCGATGAGCTCCGCGCCAGTGATCTGGCCGCTCATGGTCGCGCCCTCGGAGAGGCCTGCGCCCAAGGGCGTGGTCCGGCGACCCGCCGCAAAGTTGATCCCAGGGTAGTCCGAAAGTACATAGTCGGTCCGATCGGTAATCCCCTGAAGGTACGACGCCCATGCCTCCGTATCGCTCTCCTGCCACGTCGCCACGTCCAGATTCCTCGTGCCCTGGGGATACAGCGCCAAGCCGACTACGGCCACGATCGCCGCCACACCTGCGACCCGCTTCCACCCGCGCTGAGGCACGTGGTCCGCCAGGCCGTCAAGCGCGATGCCGCCCAGCGCGGTGTAGCGCTCGCCCTTCTCCCGGCGGATCTCGAC
>CAZTMY010000183.1:0-5238 GCA_964614895.1 uncultured Anaerolineales bacterium | reverse complement strand
TGTAGCCCTTCAAGATGCCCATGTACTCGACCTCTTGACCGTCACGGGTCACGTGCGCTACCACATATTCGCCGATGAGTCGCTCCAGCAGCGGATCATACTTGGTCCCGACCGTGGTCAAGACTTCACGGGCAACCCCCTTCACCTCGGCCTGTCCTGCAGCTAGCACTCGCGTCTGGACGACGCGCGAGCTACCCAGCACGAGACCGAGCGCCTGGGTAAGCGAATCAGTAGCCGTGTTCACAAAGTTGGTCACCCAGCGCCAAGATCGCCGCAAGATGTTGGGGTGGAACGCGCGACGATAGACTCGATCCCGCCGCTGGCGGTTCTCGGGCGTGAGCTCGTCCACCGAGCGGTAGATCGCCACAATGCTAGCATAGTCAGCGCGGTAGAAGAGATATGACCGCTCGATATGCATCTGCTCGTCTAGCACCTCGTCGCGGTACATGATCTCAAAGCCCGTTGACAGCAAGTACATGGTGCCATAGACGGGACGCTTGCCCTTGCGTTCCACGGTGACAAAGAAACCATGAAAGTCGTCAAGGCACCGGTCCTTCTTCAGGCCAGAGAGCGCAGAAACGAGCAACGTGCTCCCAAATATGACCGCGAGCGTGATAAGCAATGAGACGTCCACGGCAGCCCCCTAGCACTAGCATTGCCCGCACCGACAGCCGACATTATGCCTGCATCAGGCTCAGCGGGCAAGGTCGGAGCAGGCAACAGCGCGCAAGGCTCTTCCCTCTTGCCAAGGCCTGTCGGCTATGCTAGAATCACGCATCAAGTAACTAGTCTGGGCTTTCCTAGCATAGTGTGTTCCTCGCCCAAGAATCGAGCCATACGCCTATTGGGCTAGGGCATCTTTGCGACGGAAACACAAATCCAGGACAAGCGTTACCGTATCGACCCAGGGCGACGTTCTAGGCGCTGAAGGAGCCAAAGCGACCCATGTCAGAAACCAAATCTGCAAGTCGACTCTCGTCTCTGCTCAAGAGCAAACGCACCGAGCGCGTCGTCGATCTCATTGTCGTTCCCATCCTGTTGATAGTTTCACTGCTGCTCCCGCCCGCATCGGTCGGAGCCAGGCTGCTTGACCTCGATCTCCCTGCCATCTCGCCAGACGAGCCCACAGAGATCGTCGGACCACAGGGAGCGCGTCTCAACGTGCCCGCCGGCGCCGTGGCCAAGCGCGTGCGCGTGCGGTTTGACGCCGTCGGTGCGGCCGAACTCGGCACCATGGAGGCTAATAGCCCCGAGATCCTGGCGGCTAAACAAGTTCCCGCCGAGGTCTTGGCATTTGAGCCCTTCTACCGATTCGAACTCAAGGGCGAGGGGCCAAGCGCATCGCAGCTCACCCTGCCCATCCCCTACGAGCTGGCCGCCCTGGACCTGGCGGACCTGTACGCCTGGGACGGCCAGAGCTGGCAATGGATTCCCTCCCGTGTTTCTGATAATGGCCTTGACTTGATCGCGGAGCTCTCCGAGATCCACCCCTTGTACCTCGTCGCGCAAACACAGGCGCAGACTCCGCGCATAGGTTTCGTGGCGACGCAGGACCAAGCGGCGTCCATTCCGCCCAGCGCGGCGCTCCTGTCCGTTCAGGGCGCAACGCTCGCCGGTGACGGGTCCCTGGCCAACGTGCCCGGTCGGCCTAACACTCGTGAGGACGTCTCGGTCCTGCTCCGCGTTACCAACCTAGTGGACGGCGTCGTGCGCAGCGATTGGCTTGACAACCTCCTCATCGACACGACGCTTACCAAGGAGCATGTGCGCCTTCTTGCCGAACAGGCCGCATTCGATGGTATCGAGCTTGATTATCGCGAGGCCGATCCCGCACTATGTAGCGAGCTCACCGCGTTTATCAGCTCGCTGGGCGAGGCCCTACATGCCCAGGACAAGACGCTGGTCGTCGTGTTGGATCCTCCCACCGCCGACTCGGGCTATGATACCGGCGCCTACGATTGGCAGGCGCTTGGCCAGATTGCGGACTTGGTCCGCGTGCGGGCCTATGCGATGCCCGATGCCTACGCAGTGGATGGTGCCATGGACGCCTTGTTGCGATGGGCTACTGACCAGGTCGATCGCCGCAAGCTCGACTTGGCGCTGAATGCGTCCTGTATCGTGACCGATGGAAACGGCATTGACCGCATCCCCTACCGCGAAGCCTTGAGCCGGCTGGCCTCAGAGCTCGACGCTAACGACACCGATGGCCTCCTGTTGCCCGGCGAGTCCCTCACCGTGCATCTGGCCGACCTGGATAGCGCCAAACTGACCTTTGATCCTGAGGCCCAGATGTACGCCTTCCAGAGCACACGCGAGGACGGCACACCACAGACGGTATATCTGACCAACGCAATCAGCATAGCTCGCCGATTGCAGTACGTGACCCGCTACGCCCTGGGCGGCGCCTCGATAGTTGGCGCGCTGTCGCCCGAGGCCGACAAGGCAGTCGCCACCTTGCTTGATGACCTGCCTCACACCGTGGTGCCGCCAGCGCCACGCTTTGCCTACGTGTACACCGTATGGAGCGCCGACGGCGATGCCATCGGCAGCCAGGTTGTGCCCGTGGATGACGCCAGCATGACCTGGACGGCGCCGAACAACCCCGGTCACTATATCATCAAGGCCGAGATCTCTGACGATGGCGGCGAGACGGTGCTCGAATCCGTGGGCAGCCTTGACGTCCAAGTACCAACGCCAACATTCACGCCAACACCGACCAACACGCCAACGCCAACGCCGACCTGTACCCCCACGCCAACGAATACGCCCAAGCCTACGCCCAAGCCACAGGCGTCCGCCGTGCAGGCCACCGGCTTTGGCGGCGGTTCCTTAGGGGGCTACTTTGGCTATGGTATCCAGGCGCATATGCTGGATACTGGCAACATCGATCAAATCTTCCAACACATCACGGGCATGGGGTTCAACTGGGTCAAGCAGCAGGTCGAGTGGTGGCGTTTCAACCCCGGCCCGGGTCAGTACAACTGGGGCTCGCTGGACGTATTGGTCGACGCGGCTAACCGTTACGGCGTGAACCTGCTGCTGTCCGTGGTCAAGGCGCCCGAATGGGCGCGACCTGGCGGCGACGACCGCAGCGTAGCCGGTCCGCCTGCTGATCCAGCCACCTATGCCACCTTTATGCAAGAGCTCGCGGCGCGCTACAAGGGACGCGTCAAGGCCTACGAGATCTGGAACGAGCAGAACCTCTGGTACGAGTGGGGGGGACGCGGCAATCGGCTTTCAGCCGCGGCCTATGTGGATCTGCTGCGCCATGCCTACAACGCGGTCAAGTCGGTCGATCCGGGCGCCATAGTCGTGAGCGGCGCCTTGACACCCACCGGCTGGAATGACGGCGACACCGCCATCGATGACCGTGTCTATCTGGAGCAGATGTACCAGGCCGGCTTGGCGCGCTACTGCGATGCCGTCGGCGCGCACCCGAGCGGGTACAATAACCCACCTGATGCGGACTGGCGCACCTACAATGACCCCGCAAAGCCAGGGTGCAAGGGGCATCCGAGTTGGTTCTTCCGCGGCACTATGGAGAGCTATCGCAACATCATGGTCAAGTACGGGGATGGGGGCAAGCGCATCTGGCCTACCGAGTTCGGCTGGGCCACGACCGAGGGCCTCGGCGTAGGGCCTAACCCGGGGTACGAGTACGCAGGGACCAACTCAGAGGCCGAACAGGCTGCCTACCTGGTGCGCGCCTTCCAGATGGGGCGGAGCTGGGGCTGGGTAGGACCCATGTTCGTCTGGAACCTGAACTTTGGCCCCATCAGCGGCGCGCAGGATGAGAAGGCCAAGTTTGCCATCGTGCGGCCTGACTGGAGCCCGCGGCCGGCCTATGCGGCCCTGCGCGACATGCCCAAGTAGCACCAGCAACGGGACCACGAGCGACGTAGGAGCCCTCTAGGGCACCCTACGTCGCTTTCTATGGAACCCAGCACCGCACCGGGGCGTCTCTAACCATAGGACGCCACAGGGGGGAGAACTAGCCCATGCAGAGAATCGGACGTCGCCCACACATCCTGGTCATCGTTCTCGTCGCAGCGTTGGTAGTAGCAGCCTGCGCGCCCACCGCGAATACGCCGACCTCCCCTCTGCCGCCTTCCCCAACCAAGACGGCCAAGCCCACCTTTACGCCGCTCCCCGACCACCCCGTCAAACCGGCAGAAGTCGCCACTACCCAGCCGAAGAACCCTACCGCGCCATCCACCCCAGCACCTACTCTGGCGCCAACCATCACCGAGCGTCCGGACGAGCCGCCCACCGAACAGCCAACGGACACACCGGCCACAGCCACGCCGCCACCAGCCCAGAGTCTCCACATGGAATCACCCGAGTATGGCATGCAGATCTTCCCTTGGTGGCGACCAGAGGTCGCTAGCCGCGACTTTCAGGTCGTGGCCGCCGCCGGCTTTGGCTGGGCCAAGGTGAACTTTGGTTGGCGCGAGATCGAGGGGGCCGGCAAGGGAATCTTTGACTGGTCGCGCACCGATGACATCGTGCGCATGGCCCAAGAGAACGGCATCGATCTCGTGGTCCGCGTGGATCATCAGCCGGCGTGGGCCGGCGGCGGCTTTCCGGTGAATGGGCCGCCGGACAACCTGCAGGATATCGCCGACTTTTTCACGGCGCTGGCGACACGGTACCGCGGCCGCATCCGCGCGTATCAGGTGTGGAACGAGCCCAACCTTGCGCGGGAATGGGGAGGCAGGGTGCCCGACCCAGCCGCCTATGCGCAGATGCTCCTCACCTGCTACCAAGCTATCAAAGCGGCCGATCCTAACGCCATGGTCATCAGCGCCGGCCTCTCGCCAACCGGCACGTGGAATGACCAAGCGCGGCCCGACGACTGGTACCTAGAGACGCTGTATATCGTCATGGGAAGCAGCGATGGTTACTTTGACGTGCTCGGCGCCCATGCGCCCGGGTTCAAGAGCCCGCCCGAGCGCGATCCCGCCGAGGTCGCAGCCAACCCTGATCTGGGTGGCCATCGCGCCTTTTGCTTCCGCCGCGTCGAGGATCTGCGAGCCATCATGGTCAAATATGGCGATGCTGACAAGCAGGTCGCCGTCCTAGAGTTCGGCTGGACCAGCGATCCACGCCCCGATTCGCCCTATAATTGGCATGCCGTGAGCGAGCAGACCAAGGCCGAGTATTTCATCCGTGCCTATCAGTATGCCAAACAGAACTGGTCGCCGTGGATCGGGCTCATGAGCCTCATCTACATATGCG
>CAZTMY010000182.1:0-5254 GCA_964614895.1 uncultured Anaerolineales bacterium | reverse complement strand
TATCGTCGGTCCATTGTCCTGGCTCCAGTTCAAAGGGTCCCCCGCCCACCATGTCTTTCAGCGGGCGAAAGGTCCCTCGCGGGCGGAATTCGACGGTGGTGCCTACGGCATCGCCCACTGCTAGTCCCAACAGCGCTCCACGGAAACGATCTTGCGTGTTCAACGTTGGCCTCCAGTCATGCTGCGCAGGCGCTTCTGGTGGTCCGAAACTAGGCTTATAATAGCACCGTTGAGCCATGGGAACCATCACAGCGAGGGGGAAGGATGCGCATCATCGCTCGGGATGGTAGGCTAGAGGTGGATGCGCCACGGTTCGCGGCGCGGTTCGAGGGGGCTGCCTTGGTGGCGTTCCAATCCAAGCCGGATGGGGTCGAGTTCTGTCGGAGGGACGACGAAGGTTGGCCCCTCGAGCTGACCTATACCGATGGCAGCGTGTTGCAGGCTGACGTGCGTCAGCGGGTCCAGGCTGTCGGGCTGTCGGACCTGGCGGCGAGAGTGATCCTAGAGGGGGCCGACTCGGACCGTGAGCTGTTCGTGCGGCTGGACCCGAAAACGGGGGATCTGTGCGTGACGCCGTCGGGCCAGAGCGCGCGGCGTGGCGTCGCGGCCGTACGCTGGAACATCCCGTACGTCCCCGAAGCTACGCTGGTGCTGCCCGGCATCAACGGGCTGTCCGTCGCGACGGAGCGGCCGTATCCCGGCGCGCACCGCTTCCGGTGGCCGTTTGAGTGGAACGCGCAGCTCGCCATTGCCCAGCGTGACGGCGTGAGCATGATGGTCCATGCGCAGGACGCACGTGGTGTCTTCAAGGCGCTGAACCTTGCGCGGGCGGCCGATGGTCGCACCACGTTGGGCTATGACAGCGAGGAGGCCGGCCCCCTGGCGCAGAACCGCGCTGCAGGGGGCGTCGAGTGGCGCCTCAATGCCTACAAAGGTGACTGGCGCGTGCCGGCGGATCGCTACCGGCAATGGATGGAGACAGCCTACGGCTTGGCTGCCAAGCGGGCGGGCCGGCCCGCCTGGGTGGATGACATCGCCTTCACGGTCCAATGGTGCGCCTTGCACCCGCCTCTGCTGGACCAACTGGCGACGCTTTTCCCGCCACAGCGGACCCTGCTTCACGTTCCTGGTTGGCGAAGCGATGGCTATGACATCAACTATCCCGACTATAACCCATCGCCAGAGGCGCGTGCCTTTGTCGAACATGCTAACGCTCTGGGATTTCACGTGATGCCGCACTTTAACTACTTTGCCTGTTGGGAGCGCCATCCGCTCTATGCTCGGCTGCGCGACTGGCAAGTGCGGGATCCCTACACGAACGCCCCGCTAGGGTGGTACTGGCCGCCTGAAAGCCACGAACATACGCGTATGGGCTATATCCATCCTGGGCTGGCGCTGTGGCGGCGGACGCTCATCGATCGGCTGCGCGCCGCTTGCGACGAGCTGGACGTGCCCGCAGCGTTCATAGACCAGACCCTGTGCGTCTGGAATGCCGACAATGCTCTGGTTGAGAACGCAAACATGGTCCAGGGCCTAAAGCGCTTGCAGGAGCAGATGGCGGCCATCGATCCGGCGGTCGTTTTGGCGGGTGAGGGATGCCACGAGATCAGCTTCCAGCGCGAGTGTTTCGCGCAGGCCCACATACTGGACGGCTGGCGCAGCGAGGGGCTGGGTCAGGATCAACTGGATGCCGTGCACCCTATCGGCTCGTACCTCTGGCGTGATCATACGCGCCTGGTGGGTTACTATCACCTTAGTCCCTTCGATGACGATCTGGCCCTGGGCGCGGCCATCTATCAGAAGATGGGCGCTATGCCCACGATTGACGGGCGCCACGGCAAGCGCGATGTGGCGGCCTATTCGGACGACAATCCGATCCTGCACCGGATCCTAGAGACGGCGAGGGCGGCGCTGTAGAGGCACAGCGTCCTCCTGAATGCAAAGGGAGCATTGGATGACATCTATTCGCGATCGTATCGGCATCTCGACCCACTTTATGCCTAGTACGCACGGTGAAGATATCCATGACGCCATCCGGCTCGTCTCCGAGGCCGGGTTCGCCGGATTCGAGATCGTTCCCACGCTCGACCAGGCCCAGCTTGGCTATCCTACCAACTATGCCAACGTGGGCATTGATCTGTTTGAGGCCACGCCGGACGATATCCGCGAGTTGAAGCATGCCTTGAGCGGCTTTGCTTGGGTGACGGTCCACTCGCCGCATCTCGATTGGAATCTCGCGAGTGCCAACCGGCACTTGCGCCGGCTGACGGCGGAGTACTATGACCGGTGCTACGACCTAGCAGTGGAGCTTGGTGCAGCGGCCATGACCTACCACATGGGCGGGGCTACCCGGGGCTTTGTGCGGGAGCATGAAGCGATCATGGCGTACAATCTGGCCTACGCAGAACATCTGGTTGCCCGGGCTGATGGCTTCGTGCCGCTGGGATACGAGGCGGGCGGGCTTGACGATCTGGCTTATGTTTGTGATCGTGTCGAGGGATGGGGGATCAACCTGGACATCGGCCATGCCTACATGGCGGGTCATACGGACGCCAACTTTTTCCGGTATCTGGATCGCCTCGGCCACCTAATTGTCGAGGTGCACATGAACGGCGTGAACCACTACTGGGGCCGCTACATGGAGCACCAACCGGTGCACCTCAACAACATGATCGACTACCAGACCACGTTTACGCGGCTTCGCGAGCTGGGCTATGAGGGGCCCATCGTGTGCGAGATCCAGGGCCATGACATCGCCCAGGTGATTCGCCACTGCGCGCAAGCCCAAGACATGATTGCCGGCATCTGGGACGGCACGCGGCCGCTCCAGGAGCGCTGGAACCTGCCCGCCGAGGAGGTGTTATGAGCGAGCCGTCCTACGAGATTCTACGCCGTGATTTGGTCTGCCGTGAGCCGGGCCGCTACCTGGGTTGGCCCTCGATTGCCCAGCGAACCACGGGCGAGTTGGTGGTTGTCTTTTCTGGGCGACGTGATCAGCATATCTGCCCTTTTGGCGTCACCGAGCTGGTGCGCAGCCAGGATGGCGGGCGCACCTGGAGCGAGCCGGAGCTCGTCAACGACACGCCGCTGGACGATCGTGACGCCGGCATCATCGAAACGCCCAAGGGCGCTCTCCTGATTTCCTGGTTCACCTCTGTTGCGTTCGTTGACATGGCCGAGCGACTCAAGGATGCTCCGGGGTATGGTGCTGAAATGATCGAGAACTGGAGCGACCGGATTGCGGCGATCACGCCTGAGGTCAAGCGGGCATGGCTGGGCTCGTTCCTGCGGCGTTCGGAGAATGGCGGCCGGTCGTGGGGAATGCCGATCCGGGTATGGGCCTCTGCGCCGCATGGGCCCATCGCGTTGCGTGACGGGCGCCTACTGTACGTGGGGAGGCGCTACTGGCAAGGGCCGGATGCGTTGGTGGTGGAAGAGTCGTTGGATGATGGGAAGACCTGGCGCGTGCGCGGCGAGGTGCCCGTCCCTGCAGACGAGCCGTTCTCCCGCTATCATGAGCCGCACATAGTGGAGACCAACGGGGGTGACCTGGTAGCGCTGTTCCGCTACGAGGCGCCCCGAGAAGAGGACTGGTGCATGCGTCAGTCGCGCAGCGTCGATGGGGGGCGCATCTGGTCCGTCGCGGAGAACACGGGCATCTTGGGGTTCCCGCCTCATCTGCTGCGGTTGCGCAACGGCTGGCTGCTCCTAACCTTCGGGCGGCGGTTCGTGCCGTATGGGCAGCGCGCCTGCGTAAGCCAGGACGGTGGCCGTACCTGGGGCGTCGATCATCAGATCGTGGTGTGCCCATCGCCCAATGCGGATATGGGCTACCCGGCGACCGTCCAGTTGGTGGATGGCACCCTCTACACCGTGCACTATCAGATCGCGCGGCCGGGCGAAAAGACCTCAATCCTCGGCACACATTGGCGTTTGGAGGGGGCATGATGTCTCGCTGGCAAGCAGAGGGGATATCATCTAGAGACGCGAGATTGCTGCGGGAGCTTGCACGTCGCGTGGCCGAGATCGCGCACCAGCCGATCATGGCGGAGCGACGCGAGATGTGGACGCGCCATAATATGCTGCAACGGCAGCGGCCGATGGTATTGGTCTTTCCCGAGGGCTCGTGGCGCGAGCTGCTACCGCAGTCGGCGCTATCTTGCGAGAGTGCCGAGGCCCGCCGGATGGAATGGGAGCTGCGACATCGCATCTACTATCATGAGCACATCCCCGACGACACGGTGATCGAGGACAACTGGCTAGTGCCCAAGGCGGTCTCTGTGTCTGGATGGGGCCTGGAGCCGGAGCACGAGCCCAGCGCACAGGATACCGGCGCGTGGGGCTTTCGGCCTGTCATCCATGATGAGGGGGACCTCGAGCTTCTCACCTTTCCGCGCGTGTCTTACGATCGCCAGGAGACGGCGCGGCGCTTGGCCCAAGCACACGCGCTGTTCGATGGCGTCCTGGACGTGCGCCTCGTGGGCATCCAGCACATCAGCTTTCACCTCATGAATATCTATTGCCAGCTTCGAGGCTTGGAGCAGGTTATGTGGGACATGTACGATCAGCCTGACATGCTCCATCGCGCGATGCATATCCTGGAGGAAGGGCATCATCGGCTGATCGACCAGTATCTGGCGCTGGGGCTGCTGGATCTGAACAACGATGGCACCTACCACTCTTCAGGCGGCGTTGGCTACACGCGAGAGTTGCCGGCGCCGGGTTACCGGCCTGGGCACGTGCGCACCCGCGACATGTGGAGCTCGGCTGAGGCGCAAGAGATGGCTGAGGTGTCGCCGGCCATGCATCGCGAGTTCATCTTGACTTATGAGAAGCGGCTGCTGGCGCGCTTTGGCCTGAATGGTTACGGTTGCTGTGAGAACCTGGCTGACAAGCTCGACGACGTGTTCACCATCCCGCGGCTGCGTCGCATCTCTATCTCGCCCTTTGCGCCGGTGGAGCCTTGCGCGGAAAGATTGGGATCCGAGTACATCTTTTCTTGGAAACCGCATCCTTCGCATCTGGTGGGGCAGTTTGATGAGGGGCGGATACGGCGCTATCTGGAGAACGGTCTCCGGGCCACGCGAGGCTGTGTGGTGGAGATGATCTTGAAGGATACGCACACGTGTGAGCATCATCCTGAGCGGTTCACCCGGTGGACCGAGATCGCGTGCGAGCTAGCAGAACAGTACGCATAGGAGGCCCAATCAACTGATTCAGGGTTGGAAGATCGGGGATACCCTCCTTTACGGAC
>CAZTMY010000181.1:0-5321 GCA_964614895.1 uncultured Anaerolineales bacterium | reverse complement strand
GCATCCTAGCTACTGGTGCGTGGAGGGGCGGCCCTACTTTTCCATCTATGATCTGGGCAAGTTCGTGGAGGGGCTGGGCGGGCTAGAGGCGGCACGCGAGGCGCTGGAGGCATTCCGGGCCAAGACGGTGGCGGCGGGGTTCCCGGGATTAGAGCTCAATGTTGTCCTCTGGAGCGTGCGCGTCCTGCCTAGCGAGACTAACATCACGGATCCCGTCGAGTTGGTTCGCTACCTCGGCTTTGATAGCATCGGGTCCTATGTCTGGATCCATCACGTCGCGCTGGATAGCTTCCCAGAGACCTCCTACGATCGCGTGATGGAGGCGGCCGTGGCGCACTGGGAGGAGACGGTAGCGCGCTACCCCCAGCCCTTCCATCCTAACGTGACCATGGGGTGGGATGCCAGCCCGCGCACGATCCAGTCGGATGTCTATCTAAACGCCGGCTACCCGTTCATGCCCACAATGACGGGCAACACGCCGATCCGCTTTGAGGATGCGCTGCGGCGTGCGCGGGCGTTCCTGGATCGCCACTCGGAGTTGCCCGGGATCGTAACGCTGAACGCCTGGAACGAATGGACCGAGGGCAGCTATTTGGAGCCGGACGCCGATCACGGCATGGCCTACCTGGAGGCGGTGCAGCGGGTGTTTGGGAAGAGGTAGCGGTTGGAGGCAATGAACTGAAGGGGACAAGCGTAATCGGGTGAACCCAAATGGTTCTCTGAGGGTAAGATGAACCATATTGGCTCATTTGATGCCAATTGAACTAGATCGGTTCATACAGAGACCCACAGCTAATATTGTTTTTGCGGTTGCAGGTTCCTTCCCTGCCCAGGGGGGGAACCTGCAACATGTCGAGCTGATTGGCGATCTGATCGCATCGCGCGGTCTCGAGAACCGGGATCAAGTGGTGAGCGTGCTTCTAGGCCGCTTGGCGCTAGGTTCTGCTTTCTAGAACGGGAACAGGGTTGCCAGCTCCTCCGATGTGGGTTGGGCTCCGTATTCCGAGATCTCGAGCGCCTCGGCGTTGCGGACGGCTTTTCCCCGCTCGGGGCCATAGCGCGCCACCAGCGCATTGCGGTGCGTGTCAGCAAGGTCGCGGCTACGCGCTCCCCACAGCTCGTTGATCCACGCCTTGCGCGCTTGGTCGCCCTCAGGCACTTGGTCCAATTTACCCTGGTTGTACGGCAACCACTCGTAGAACTGAGAAGTGTGGCAGTGCAGCATGTCGATCTTGGTCGACATAACGGCGTCGATGTCGATGATCACATCTGCCTGGAACGGGTAGGGCCGCTGGAACCGATCGGAGAAACAGGCGAACACAGGATTGCTTTTCAGATGCGGCGTGAGCGCGACCACGTTCGGGATGGTGACCGTGTAGGCGGCATCCTGGACAAGCTGGCCCGTGTAGCGGTGGTCGGGGTGATAGTCGCAGGGCCGGTGGCTGACGACGAGATCGGGCTCGACCTCGCGGATGATCTCGACCAGGCGCCAGCGGTTCTCCAAGGTGGGCATGATCTGGCCATTGTGGATGTCTAGCACTCGGTAGCGGATGCCTGCGATCTCTGCGGAGCGCTGGGCCTCGGCCTGGCGTCGGCGCGCCAGAGGTCCACCGCCCATGCGGTAGTGGCCCGTATCGCCGTTGGTGGTGGAGACAAAGGTGACCTGGTGGCCTAGGCGTGACCAAAGGATGGCCATGCCCCCCAGGAGAATGTCACAGTCGTCCGGATGGGCGCCAAAGGCCAGGATGCGTAGCGGTTCGTGGAACACAGTATAGCCTCCTTGGACGAGTGCCGTCATCACGTCTCGCAATGCTCCTGATTATAGGGGCTGATCGAAGGCCGGCAAGCGCCGTCACCGGTATGCTATAATGGAAGTGATCCTGCCCGGGCCTGTGGGGGCATGTGGAAGGAGGAGGATCCATGGTCTGCGCCAAGCCGAGGCTGGCTCTCCTGTGGGTCCTTTGCGTGGTGGTGCTGGCATCAGCATGCGGGGCTCCTGACGACATCGCCCAGGGACCGACGGTCAACTCTGGTTGGGAATCTGAGCGTCAGCAGATGGTGGATCGTACGATCCAGGCACGCGGTGTAGAGGACGTGGCTGTGCTGGAGGCCATGCGGACCGTGCCGCGGCACTTGTTCGTCCCTGAGGAGTATCGTGATCTTTCCTATGCCGACCGCCCGCTACCCATCGGTTACGGGCAGACCATCTCGCAGCCCTACGTCGTGGCCTGGATGACCGAGTTGCTAGAGCTGCGCGAGGGCGACCGTGTGCTAGAGATCGGCACTGGATCCGGCTACCAGGCGGCGGTGCTGGCGGCGCTGGGATACGTCGAGGTGTATTCCATCGAGATCGTGCCCGAGCTCGCCCAGCGCGCGGCGTCGCTACTGGAGACTCTCGACTATGATGTCACCTGCAAACAGGGCGATGGCTACTATGGCTGGGAGGAGCACGCTCCATACGACGCTATCATTGTGACGGCTGCGCCCGATCACCTGCCTCAACCGCTGGCTGAGCAGCTTGTGGAGGGCGGCCGTATCGTGATCCCCATTGGCCCGCCGGGTGGCTATCAGTCGCTTTGGCAGTTCCGCAAGGTCGAGGGGGAGCTCCAGGCTCGCAATCTCGGCGGCGTACGGTTTGTCCCCCTTACAGGCGAGCACGGCGCACAGGAGGAGTCTTGGGTTCCGTAGCGGCTGGCGTAGCCCCCAGCGCCACGAGGTAGCAGGCCCCGCCCAGGAGCGCCACGGCTCGGGCTCCCCACGAAAGAGCCAAGGCGGCGGCCAGCACCGATCCTACCACCGAGGCGCCTCCGTTGATGGCCCAAGCCCAAGGGATGTCATGGCGCGCGCGTCTCGCCAGAAGCGCTAGGCCCCTGGCAAAGGGTACGCCCATTAGCAGGCCTAGTGGCCCCAACGCTATGAGGGTGGCGATGCCGCGCGCCCAGAGCGGCCACGTCGGGGTGAATTGCTGCAACCACGACGCTACCGTGGATTGGATCGCTGCCACGATGGTTAGCGCCAGCAAACACGGTCGCAGCGGGATGCGGGGCGAGAGCAGCGATCCCAGCCCCGAGAAGACTAGCACCGCGGCCAGCACCACGGAGAAGGCATAGGCAGGGTGCCCAAGGATGAGCGTGTAGCGCTGGATGAGAGGAATCTCAATCAGCATGTAGCCTAGCCCGATGCCGCCAAAGTAGAGGGCCGTGCGCCATCGCTGCGGATCTGACGCGACGCGTGTTCCTCGGCGCACCAGCAGTGGCAGGGCAACCAGCGCGGCTGTCGCTGCCAGGGCCACTACCAGCAGGGCCAAGATAACCAGGTAGCCTGCGCCGCCAAACGGGGCCCACGTGTGGCCCAACTCTGCCAGCACCTCGGGAAGTTGGCGCCACCGGAAATAGTGTCCGAAGAAAGGCCGGTCGTCGGTGGGCGGGTCCACCTGGTAGGGATAGGAGCGGAACCATGCGGCGCGGTCGTCGGAGCGCAACAGGCCGAGAAACGTCTCGCGGTAGATAGGACGATCCAGCACGTTGTGGCGGTTGGCATCGGCGTCAGTCATCCCCGGCATGACGACCAAGTCAAACGCCCAGCGGTCGCAGAACGCTCGTAGCTGGGCCAGTTCCCGCTCCAGCCAAGGTCCCCGCTTGATCAGGATCGTCATCGTGGTATAGCCGCGATAGGCGACAATCCAGGTCTCCGGGTCGCCGCCTACGGCCTCTGTAGCGGCGACGGCCAGCGCATAGGTGCGTACGGACTCGCTGGGCGGCGTCTGCAGCCAGCGCGTCACGGCGAACACTCCCCCAGGCGAAAGCGCCCGTACATAGTCGGCGAATGCCTCGCAGGTTAGGTCGTACTGCTCGGCCAGGCTGTAGGCCCCAGACCGGACCGGGCGGTACGGTGCCGTTAGCGGAAGCACCACTGCGTCATACGGATCGTTGACCGCACGGACTGCGCTGCGCGGATCGGCGGGCAGAACGCTTACCCGCGGATGCTCGTAGATGCCTCCCGCCATCTTGACGACCAGTGGGTTGGCAACGGCCGCATCCACCGAGCGAGCCCCTTGGGCCAATGCGATCCAGAGCTCGAGCCCACCCAGCGGGTCGAGCACCAGAGCCCGTCCGCCGGGCGCAAGCGCATAGACGGCCGACGTGGGCATGGCTTGAGCGAACGCTAGTTGGGGGTCACCATTTGGCAGGCTGGTCGGATCGAGCAGCAACACCGGGCTGAGGTCGTCGCCGTCGCGAAAGAGACCGAGCTGGGGGGGCGACGTGCCGGTAGCGCGATAGCTCAGGCCAGGCAGGGCATGCAGTGCGGAGCTGTGAACTAGATCGAGCCGCGCGATGGCGTTCCAGTGGCTGGAGACAACCTGGCTGTCTGGTGCCTGTAGCGCGTAGGACAATCCCTTGTAGGGCGATAGGTGTACCTTGAGAAACGAGGGCAGGCGTGTGAGCCCAACCAGGGCGACAGCGGCCGTGATCGCGGTGGCGATGTGCTGCCAATGGCTCCGCCGCCGGGGCCCATAGCAGATGGCCGCGCCGGCGCACGCCAGCGAACACAGAAGAAACACCCCCTCGCCATCCACCAAGGCGGGGGCGGCCAGCGCCAGCAGGCAGCCGATGGCCGAGCCGATCATGTTGGCACCATAGATCGGGCCGATCCCCCGCGGGTATCGCCGAAAGAGCAGGCCAAGAGCGCCGCCGCAGCAAAGGAATGGTGTCGCTAGGACCAGGTAGTGTAGACTCAGCGTGGCGACCTGGCGCGGATCCCAGATGGTGTAGGCGTCAAAGGGGACGAGATTCGTCAGGATCAGGCTGGCGGGCATCAACACGCCCGCGGCCAGCGCCAACCAGGCGAGGGTGGCGCGGGGCCGCCAGAGACCGAGGCGTGGCCAAGTGGCCAGCAGCGTGCCGCTGGCGCCAAAGCCCAGCATGGCCAGACTGATGACCATAAACGCCAGGTGATGGAACTGGGCCACGGCGAGGAGGCGGGTGAGCGCGACTTCATAGCCCAGGCTGGCGGCCGCCAGCAGCCCCGTGCCTAACAGCACGGCCACGGGAGGTGACGGACCTGATCTGTGGCCAGCGCCGACCATGGGTGGCCTCGCTCCCTCGATTGGACGCCCGCCGGTGAATCATAGGTCAGGCTGAGCAGGAGGGCAAGGCCAAGACGCCATAGGAGTGGCTGACGAACGATCGGCTTGCCAAGGGCTGGTGGACATAGCCGCGTGGAGCGACTATGCTGGAGCGGTGCTTGGCGTGGCGGTATGCTTTCGTATGTGGTGAGGAGGACACGCGATGGACAACGACAAGGGCATCACGCTGTACGTG
>CAZTMY010000180.1:0-5328 GCA_964614895.1 uncultured Anaerolineales bacterium | reverse complement strand
TTGCCGCCATCCCCGTTGGTCACCATTATGTCATGTAGCAGCTCCACACGACGAAAGTTGAGACGGTCCTCGGCCGGGTCCTCATCCGCCGGAAACGAGAGCCCGTACGTGTGCGCAGCCACCCCATCGAACCAACGACCGGCACCAGCGTCGTACATCCGCTGAAGGAAGACCAGCTCGTTCATGCCCCAGGGATCGCCCTCAGGCGCCAGCGTGGGGGCCAGCCCAGCCGCCAAAACCACGACATCGGGGTTCGCCGCCTTGGCAGCGAGATACGCCCGTCTCAGGAGCTCTGTGTACGCCTCCGGGTCCGGTGCACGGTAGCCCCACTCGAAGCTCAAGTTGGGCTCATTCCAGATGATCACGTGCCGCACTCGCCCCTTGAAATGCTCCACAAAGGCTCCCACAAAATTAGCATAATCGTCATACCTATCCTCGTCCAGATAACGCGTCGTGGTCTCCTCTGGACGCGCCCAATCCGGCACATAGTCAATCCGCGCGATCAGCGTCAACCCTTGTGCTACAGCGTGATCCACCACCACATCAGCATGGCCCCACTTGTAGCGCCTCGGGCTGGGCTCATAGTAGGCCCAGGGAAAGTACTCAACGACCCAAGGGCTCCCCATCTGCCGCACCATGGCGAGGGTCTGCTGTATCTTCCACTCCTCGACCTCGTCCGTCAGCCGCGTGTGTACCCCCATCTTGGGATTGAGCGTCTCTACCTCTCGTCGCGGCCCGGGCACCACCAGCCGTTGCGGTGGCAAAGAAAGGATCCACGCGACCGCGATCAGCACCAGCGCGCGTCCCAGCGCCCCTATCCGTGCCATGACCCAACCCGGCCCCTTGATAGCACGCGTCACCCGTCTTGTCACCCCGCATACCCTATGCTATATTTGCCTACACACGCCCCAGTAGCTCAGAGGATAGAGCAGAGGTTTCCTAAACCTTGTGCCGGGGGTTCGACTCCCTCCTGGGGCACACACCAAACGCCACATCCCGGTTCGCATGTGACCAAGCCCGAGCCAGTTTGTATCTTCCAGACTAATGTGCGATGATAGCCAAACGATGCGTGCCTGGTCAAACGACAGCGACAGTGGGCATAGTGTAACATCGCACGGGCACGAGTGAGAACGATGGTGATGCATCATCTTTGCCAAAGCAGGTACGCACCGTTTCGGTATCCTGGTAGTCCACGGCGGCAAAGCTGTCCTTGGCGAGATCGATGCCGGCGAGTACGGGTGAGACCTGGGGATGCATAGCATTCCCTTTCTCTTGTAGGGGTTCTCGGGCGATGACGGAGGCCGGAAATGAATCTTCCCGCCGGCCTCCTGCGTGACACGGACTCAAGGCCCAATCAACTGATTCAGGACCCAAAGATCGGGGATACCTTCCTATGCAGACTCGATGGTCCAGGGCACCACATACCATCCTCTGATCTTCCATCCCCCTCTGAAACCAAACTGTCCGGAATCCACACTCATCTCTAGTAGGAGCCAGCCATGAAGATCACCGGCGTCGAGATCATCCCC
Source organism: uncultured Anaerolineales bacterium (assembly GCA_964614895.1). GTDB lineage: Bacteria > Chloroflexota > Anaerolineae > UBA1429 > UBA1429 > DAIRUQ01. The sequence continues at coordinate 3,799 of CAZTMY010000180.1, read as the reverse complement.
TTCCGGGTCAAACGCCCCGGCTTTCGCAACGGCAAACTTCTCCCGGAGGTCACGGCGCGTCAGACGCTCACGCGCATCCTCACAGACGAGGGCGCCGAGGGCCTCTATCTGGGCGGCCACGGCCACGGTGACCAAGACGGCCTCAGCCCGGAGGAATGCGCCCAGGTGCGTAGCGTCGTCGAGCGATTGCTGGTTGGCCAAGATCCCCTTGATCGTGAACGCTTCTGGCACTGGATGTGGGTGGCCAATCTGCCCGAGCACATCCTCAGCACCATCGACTTGACCCTCTGGGACCTGGCCGCGCGCGCGGCGGGCCTGCCCGTGTTCAAGTACGCCGGCGGGTGCCGCGACCGCGTTCTAGCCTACGCCAGCACCTACCCCAACATGGGCATGCCCGAGGACTATGCGCGGCACGCCTTGGATTGCCTTGAGCGAGGCTATACGGCCTACAAGATCCACCCATACTACTTCTGGGACCCGGAGACGCAACAGCCGGACCCCGGGCGCCCTTCCCACGTCGCCTGGGACGTACGCGTCTGCGAGGCCGTCCGCGATGCTGTGGGCGACGCCATGGTCCTCATGTATGACCCCTGGGGAACCTACCGCACCTATGAAGAGGCGCTCTACATCGGACGTGTGCTCGAGGAGCTCGAGTTCTACTGGTACGAGCACCCCATGCCCGAGTACCGCGTCGAGAGCTATGTGCGGCTTTCGCGCGAGCTCGAGATCCCTGTGCTCTCGCCCGAGATTGCTGCGGGGAGCATCTATACGCGTGCGGACTGGATCCTGCGCGGCGCCTCGGACATGAGCCGCATGGACGTGCTCCGCGGCGGCATGACCGGCATGCTCAAGATGGCCGCTATCTGCGAGGCCTTTGGGCAAAAATGCGAGGTCCACATGAGCGGGTTCGGCAATCTCCAGGTCCTCGGCGCCACTAGCGAGGACGTGTGCGAGTACTATGAACGGGGCTTGGAGGCGCCAGGCTTGGACTATGACGTTACCCCGCCCTACTTGGAGGCCCCCAGCGATCCACTGGACGAGGACGGCTATGTGCCACTGCCCCAGGAGCCTGGCATGGGCTATCGCCTGAACTGGGATTATATCCAGGACAACCGGATCGAGCAGTAGGCACCAGGCATTACAAGACGAGGGCGAGAGCGCATAGGTGCTTTCGCCCTTTCGTGGGTTCGGTCGCTTCCAGTAACGACTTGGCTCGCCCCCCAGCATCAGCGGCGCCTCACCCGGGAAAGCCGGCCTGTGCATAGACGATCAACAGCCCAGCACGCACCTGGCTCATCCCCATCCTCCTACCTCCGGTCCACGTGCGACCTGCACAAAACGGGGACATCCCAAGAACGCTCAAAGCCCGCCTAGCTCACACCCCTTTTAGCACTGGTACGTCGCGGCATCGCGCAATACTCCAACTTGTGGCTTGATCTGGTTGGATGTATACTTGAGTCAATATATAAAGATATCGCATCATGGGCGAGTCTCTGCCCCGGGAGGGCCGAATATGGCCGAGCGCAAGATCGAACTGGATGTCACCGGCATGACCTGCGCCTCGTGCGTGAACCACGTGCAGAAAGCACTGGAACGCGTGCCGGGGGTGGAGCGCGTCAACGTGAACCTAGCTACCGAGCGCGCCAGCATCTGGTTAGGCCCAAAAAGCCCGCTCACCGCCGACCTCATGGCAGCTATCCACGAGGCAGGCTATGGGGTCCGTACGGAGCAAGCCACCTACCAGATCGAGGGCATGACCTGTGCCGCCTGCGCGGCTGCCATTGAGGGGGCATTGCGGAAACTACCGGGCGTTGCGGAGGCCAGCGTGAATCTGGCCACCGAGCGCGCCACGATCCAGCGCCTGCCGGGCACCGTGGACGACGCTACCATATGTGAGGCGGTACGACGTGCTGGCTATGATGCCCTCTCAGTCGAGGAGGATGTCCCCCGAGCGCCGACCGACAAGACCGAGAGGAAACTCTACCAGGCGCGTCGTCGCATGATCGTGGCTTGGGCGCTGACGACCCCCATCGTCGTGTGGATGATCCCCGAAATGCTGTGGGGCATCGCTTGGCCTAACGTGACTGTCTTCCGACTGGGCATGATCGTGCTAGCCCTACCCGTGCTCGTATGGGCGGGCAGGCAGACCTACCGCAGCGGCATGCTGGCTGCCCTACACGGCTATGCCAATATGGATACCCTGATCACTCTGGGCACAGCAGCGTCATTTCTCACCGGGCCCGCATCTTTTTTGTGGCCCATCACCAACTATGCCGGGGTTTCGGCGATGATCATGGCCTTTCACCTGACGGGCCGCTATATTGAGGAAACCGCCAAAGGCCACGCCTCACAGGCCATCCGCAAGCTGGTCGAGCTAGGAGCCAAGAGCGCCCATGTCATCCGCGACGACGTGGAGGTAGAGATCCCCCTGGAGGACGTGTTGGTCGGCGAGACGCTCATCGTAAGGGCCGGCGAGAAGATCCCCACTGACGGCGAGGTCGTGGCTGGCGAGAGCGCGGTGGACGAGTCCATGGCCACTGGCGAGCCACTTCCGGTCCACAAAGGCATCGGAGATAACGTGCTCGGAGCGACGGTAAACCAGACGGGCCTCCTGCGCATCCGCTCCACGCGCGTGGGCAAGGACACCTTCTTGGCCCAGGTTATCCGCCTAGTGGAAGAGGCGCAGGCCACCAAGGTACCGGTCCAGGCCTTTGCCGATCGGGTCACTGGTGTTTTCGTGCCCATCGTGTTGGCGGTCGCCTTGCTGACCGCAGCGGCTTGGCTGATCTTTCCGGAAACGATGCGCGATCTGGTGTCGTTGGGCAGCTTTCTGCCGTGGGTGCGTGCCGATCTCAGTATCCCGACCCTGGCCATCGTGGCGATGGTAGCCGTATTGGTCATCGCTTGCCCCTGCGCGCTGGGGTTAGCGACCCCCACCGCTCTGATGGTGGGCAGCGGACTGGGCGCCCAACATGGCATCCTGATTCGCACGGGAGCGGCCATCCAGTTGCTGCGCGAGGCGAACATCGCCGTCTTGGACAAGACCGGCACCCTCACCCATGGCAAGCCCGAGGTCACCGACGTGATGCCGCTGTCGGATACCGAGGATAGCTTATTGCAGGTCGCCGCCTCGGCGGAGCTCGGCTCCGCGCACCCCCTTGGAGCGGCCATCGTGGCCTGTGCCCACGAACGGGGCCTGACGCTCGACGATCCTCAAGGCTTTGAGGCCCTAGGAGGACGGGGTGTCGCCGCTGTGGTGGCGGGCCGGGTCGTGCTTGTCGGCACGCGAGAGCTCCTCACAGAACACGGCATCTCGGCCAACGCTGCCGAGGCGACCCTGCAAAGGCTGGAGGAAGAGGGCAAGACCGCCACGCTGATCGGCGTTGGCGGCTCCCTGCGGGGCATCATTGCTCTGGCCGACACGCTCAAACCAGAGGCGGCCGCCGCCGTGGCCGAGCTACAAGGCATGGGCATTCATGTGGCCATGATCACTGGGGATAACGAGCGCACCGCCCAGTCGGTGGCGCGGCGTCTGGGCATCACCGAATTCAAAGCTCGGGTGCTGCCCGATGGCAAGGCAGAGGCCGTGCGCCATTACCAGGAGCGAAACGGTGTGGTAGCATTCGTCGGCGATGGCATCAACGATGCCCCCGCTCTAGCCCAGGCCGACGTGGGCATTGCCATCGGTACGGGCAGCGATATCGCCATCGAGACCAGCGATGTGACCCTCGTGCGGGAGCAATTGGATGCCCTCGTTGAAGCGGTGAACCTGAGCCGAGCCACCTTCCGAAAGATCCGC
>CAZTMY010000179.1:0-5342 GCA_964614895.1 uncultured Anaerolineales bacterium | reverse complement strand
TGACGCTGGCTATGAGCCTTGGTATCAAGCCGGGCTGTATCCCGCACGTTCAGACGTGCCTCTTCCTACGGGGTCTGTGCCGCGTAGCGCTCTCGTTGGACGATTGTGGGAGGTGCCTGCCGACCTGGATGAGGCCCAACGCAGCGCGCTGATGGAGACATTCCTAGAAGATCGGAGCGGTTAGCCGCGATTGCTTCGAAGGGAGCGAAATGCGGGCACTAGTAACTGGGGTGACGGGGTTTGTGGGGCAGCATCTTGCGCGTTGGTTGCTGCGAGAGACGCCGTGGGAGATAGGCGGTGTGGCGCACGGCGAGGCGCGTCTGGCCGAGGACCTTGCCGGCCAGGTCCGGATCTATGGCGCTGATCTTCGAGACCCGGAGGCGACGCGTCGCATTGTGGCTGAGTGGCGCCCTGATGTCATTTTTCACCTCGCAGCCCTCGCACAGGTAGGGGCATCGTTCCAGAATCCGTGGCGCACGCTGGGGACCAACGCCCGCATCCAGCTCAATATGCTTGAGGCTACAGTTGCGGAGGCCCCCGCGGCGCGAGTCATGGTGGTGGGCTCTGGCGACGAATACGGCTTGGTCCAGCCGGATGAGCTTCCTTGCGACGAGCATACGCCGCTGCGTCCGGCCAATCCCTACGCTGTGAGCAAGGTGACGCAAGACATGCTGGGCTTGCAGTACCATCTTAGTGCGGGTTTGGATGTGGTCCGTGTGCGACCCTTCAATCATACGGGGCCGGGACAGGGTGAGGGCTTTGTGGCGCCGGACTTGGCGCGGCAGGTCGCTGCCATCGAGGTGGGGCTGCAGGAGCCGGTCATGCGGGTTGGTAACCTTGAGGCTGAGCGGGATCTGACGGATGTGCGCGATGTTGTGCGCGCCTACTTGCTCCTGGCTCAGCAGGGCGTCTCGGGTGAGGTCTACAACATCGGTTCTGGGCAGGCACACGCGATGCGTGAGGTGTTGGAGCTTCTGCTGCGCGATAGCAAGGTTCCTATCCGGGTCGAGCCCGACCCGGCCCGTATGCGTCCGTCAGATGTGCCTCGGATCGTATGTGATGCTGGCAAGCTAGCATCCCTCACGGGCTGGGCGCCTACCATTCCGTTTGCGCGAACCATCGCCGACGTACTAGATGACTGGCGTGCCAGGTTAAGTGGGGACGCGCGTGCCGACCAATTCACTCAGGAGGCCCCCGAATGACCGCAAGATGTGCATTGATCACTGGATTGACGGGCCAAGACGGGTCCTACCTCGCAGAATTCCTGCTCGCTCAGGGCTACAAAGTGCTGGGCATGGTCCGCCGTAGCAGCACGGTGAATTTTGAGCGGATCAAGCATATCCAGGATCGCATTGAGCTCGTGCAGGGCGATCTGCTCGATCAGACCTCGCTGCTGCAGATTCTGTCGGACTATCACCCGCAAGAGGTGTACAACCTGGCAGCCCAGAGCTTTGTTCCCACCTCATGGTCGCAGCCTGTGTTCACCGGCGACGTCACTGGTTTGGGCGTCACGCGCATGCTGGAGGCGGTGCGTGTAGTGGATCCGAAGGGCATCCGATTCTACCAGGCATCTAGTAGCGAGATGTTTGGCAAGGTACGAGAAGTGCCTCAGCGCGAGACGACCCCATTCTATCCTCGCAGTCCCTACGGTGTGGCCAAGGTGTATGGCCATTGGATCGCCGTCAACTATCGCGAGAGCTATGACATGTTCGTATGCTCGGGGATCCTCTTTAACCACGAGTCGCCTCGGCGAGGCTTTGAGTTCGTGACGCGCAAGGTGACGCACGGCGTAGCACGTATCAAACTGGGACTTGCCGACGAGCTCCGTCTCGGCAACCTCGAATCGAGGCGAGACTGGGGCTATGCCGGTGATTTTGTGCGGGCCATGTGGTTGATGCTGCAGCAAGATGCGCCCGACGACTATGTGGTGGGAACTGGTAAGACGCACTCGGTGGGCGAGTTGGTCGAGGTGGCCTTTGCTGCTGCAGGCTTGGACTGGCGCTCGTACGTTGTGCAAGACCCACGTTTCTACCGCCCCGCCGAAGTCGATCTGCTCGTGAGCGATCCTAGCAAGGCGCGCGATGTATTGGGTTGGGAGCCCGAGGTCGGCTTTGAGGAGCTGGTGCGAATGATGGTCGAGGCTGATCTCGCCATGCTCGAACGTGAGCAGCGGCTAGCTGCCGATGATGGGAAGGGCGACTAGCCTGCGTAGCACGCCGCGTTCAACGGCTGGTGCTCAGCGAACCTAGTAGTCGCGCAGCTTGACGAACTCGTCTAGCATGGCCATGAAACAGTCGTAGCGTGTGCCGATGGCGATGCTGTGCGTCGAGCCTAGGACGAATCCACCGCCTGGCTTGACCCGCTCCATGGCGCGGCGCACATCTTGGCGCACCTCGTCGGGCGTGCCGTCCACGAGATGCTCCACCTGGACGCCGCCCCAGACTGCCATCTGGCCTTGCGCCCGCTCCTTTACCCTTGTGATATCCATCGTAGCGGTGGCCTGGATGGACTGGTAGGCATCGACGCCAGCCTTGACAAAGCCATCGAGGATGCCCCAGTTGTTCCCACAGGCATGTTGGATGAAGAGCAGGCCGGCATCGTGCGCGGCCTGCACGTTGGCCGCCAGGGGCGGATAACAGAATTCCCACCACATCTTGGGTGACATGAATGTGCCGCTCTTGTAACCAAAGTCGGTCCCGTCCATGACGGCGTCGAACGGGCGATCTGGCCAATGGGCTTGCTGCACCTCCGCTCTGGCCATGCTCGACTGCACGGCTCTCTTTACGAGCTCGGGTCGTTGGGCCATCTCGTACAGGGTACGCTGCATGGTGCCTAGCTGCACCCACTCTGTAGCCAGGGGATAGGGGCCGATGATGAACCGGTCTTGGCCAAAGGCATAGAGAATTGCATCCACCAGCTCAAAGACCGATGGGTCAGGCGGCTCGTACGCCCATGTCAAGGGATAGTCCTCAGGACTGAATGAACGTGTCCATTCTTGTGGATCGTACACCAGGGTGATGTCGGCTGTGATCTCCGAGTACTTGAGGACACGACCATCGTCGTACTGCCAGGTGCTGTCATCGATCCTACGTGGAGCCTCGGGTTGGTACCCCTTGGGCGGCACGAGCCCAAGCGTCATGGCGCAGAGGTTGATGATGTCGTAGCAATCGAGCTTGCGAAACAAGGTGATTGTGTCCTCGATGAGGTTCTGTACGACCTCGTCGCGGCGGCCTTCCCAGAGCGCGATCTGCGAGCGAGCCTTGGCACGGACGTAGGTGGGATGGCCCACGATGCGGGATACAGTGTCCGCATCGATGGAGAAATCGCCCAAGGGCACCTTGTCAGGGATCCCGCGCTGGAACGCTCTCCTGGCGCGCTCTTTCGATGTCATCGTCATGGATGGCACTTCCTCATGCGTCCGCCTCTTCCTCGCGAGTCAGAGCCTCCAGGCGTTCGATGAGCCTCTGCAAGTGGGCAAAGGCCCGGTCGATAGGCTCCGGCGTGGTGAGGTCGACGCCTGCAGCTCTGACGGCATCCAGAGGGAATACCGATGATCCCACACGCAGGAACTCGTGGTAGCTTTCCACGGCACCGGGCTCTTGTGCCAGGATGCGATCTGCCAGCGCCTGCGCACCCGCGATGCCCGTCGTGTACTGATAGACGTAAAAGTTCATGTATAGGTGGGTATGGAACTGGGCCCAGGTGATGCCCACGCGTTCACGATCCATGGCGATCGCACTCCCAAAGGCTTCCTCGAATAGATCGGCTGTCATGGAAATGAGATCGTCGGCCGTGAGGGCTTGGCCATGCTCGATGCGCTCGTGCATGGCCAGCTCCAACCGCGCTAGGGTCGGCATCACAAAGAAATATCGATGGTAGTTGGACAACGCTTCCTCGATCAGAGCGATCTGGAGATCGGTGTCGTCGGCTGTAGAGAGGAGATGGTCGCGCACCAGGGCCTGATTCAGATTGGAGGCGATCTCGGCCATAAAGATGCCATAGCGGGCGTAGATGGGCGGTTGCGTCTCCCAGGTCATGAGGGAATGCATCGAGTGGCCCAGTTCATGGGCCAATGTGCTCAATCCATAAACGTCGTTGTTATAGTTCATCAGGATCAGCGGAAAGGTTCCCCGAGTGCCGCTGGAGTAGGCTCCAGCTTTTTTGCCGAGGTTCGGGTACACGTCCACCCAGCGTTCCTCGAGAACGCCTCGGCGCAGCCGTGCGACGTACTCCTCGCCGAGCGGCGCCAGCCCATCGCAGATCCAGTCGACGGCTTGCTCGAAGGCGATGGTGGGTTGCTCAGTGCGCAGCGGGGCCTTGACATCGTAAGGGTAGAGCGTCTCGTACCCGAGCAGCTTGCGCTTCAATGCCCAGTAGCGGTGCCATACCGGCAAGTTGCGGCGAAAGGCCTCGATGGTGTTGTGGTATACAACTACCGGGACGTGGTTCTGGTCCAGCGATGCCTGCAGCGCCGAGTCGTACCGGCGAGCGCGAGCATTGAACACGTTGTGCTTGACCCCCGTGGCTAGGCAGGCTGCCATGGTGTTCTTGAGCGCGAGATGGGCATCGGCATAGCTCTCGTACGCTGTGCGTCGTAACTCCCGGTCGGGGCTGGTCAGCAACGCATCGATCGTTCCTTGGGTGACGGGTCGCTTCTCGGCTGCAGGTAGCGAGGTGCGTGCTGGCCGGAAGCTCAGCTCCGCGTTAGCCAGTAGCCCGTGGATGTTCTCCGCGCTCTTGAAGGGATCCATCAGCGCGCCGAGCAGCTCCTCGATCTCTGACGATCGCATATGGGGAGCCATATGAGCCAGCACGTCTACATAGTGGGCGAGATGGGCCAGGCGAGGCTCCTCTGCGACCCACTCGTGGAGCGTGGGGATGCCAATGGCCAGCAACTCGGGCTCAACGAAGGCTAGCACGGCCGAGGCGTGGGCCGCCAGTCCCAGTACCTGATCGTGAGCAGCCGCTGCCTGTTGGTCGGTCATATCGACGTCGCGCCGGCAGTGAGCGTAGGTGAACAGCTTGAACAGGCGCGTGCGCAGGTTGTCTAGCGTCTCAAAGGCGTCGGCCAGCGTCGAGGGTCCCTCGCCAAGACGTCCCTGATAGGCGACAGCGGCTGGTAACGCCGCGCTCAGGGCTTTGAGCTCGTTCTCGAACGCATCCTCGTCAGGGAAGATGCTCTCGGTGTTCCAGAGGTATCGAGGATCCATGTCGGTGCGCTTTTGCGGTTCCATAGTCGTGGGCCTCCTTGTATATATATGTGTGGTGCCAGCAGGAGGCTGGCTAAAATACGGTGTAGAAGCTGAGGCCGACGTGGCCCTCCTTGAGGCTTGGCCTCGTCC
>CAZTMY010000178.1:0-5350 GCA_964614895.1 uncultured Anaerolineales bacterium | reverse complement strand
CACACACTCTCAACACACACCTCCCTGGCGCCACCTGATCTCAGGCTAAGCGCGCGTCATCTCGCTGTCAATAGGGCACTTTGACGGGATCGCCGAGCCGTGCTAGAGTAGGCGCCAACTGAATAGCAGCTCGGCAAGCTCTTATCGAGAGAGGTGGAGGGATCGGCCCTGTGAAGCCTCGGCAACCGCGAGCTGTGTGCGTCATCTTCATCCGGTCGTTGCCGGCGACGCGTCACAGCGCGAAGGTGCCAAGTCCGGCAGTTCCCCGCGGGGGAGGCTGAAAGATGAGATGCTCTGCACGCAACGGAATGCATGCAGCCACCTTATCTGCCCGGAAGCCGACAAGGTGGCTTTCCCTTTACATGGCCTAGCCCACGTCGGTCCCCCTCCTCACTGTGCCGAACTGGAACATTGCCCCTGAGGAGGATGTCTCATCATGTTCACCGTTCCAAGACCGCTGCCTCATGGCGGACCGTCAACACAGAGCGTTCACGCTGGCGAGAGCCACGAGAAGCCCTTTGGTGCCCTCACTATGCCCATTGTCCAGACATCGACCTATTGCTTTGAAGATACCGCGGCGCTTCGAGCACACATGGTACGCAAGGAGCAAGGCCTCGAGCCACGCCGCGGCGAATATGGGCGCTATGGCAACCCGCTGCAGGAGACCGTAGAGCGCAAGTTGGCTGCGCTTGAGGGTGCGGAGAAAGCGCTGGTGTTCGCCAGCGGGATGGCGGCCATCACGACAACGCTTCTGACGTTGCTCCACGCCGGCGATCACTTCATCCTTACCTCCGGCTGCTACCGCAAGACGCGCCAGTTTGCCCTCGAGTTCCTGCAGAGGCTAGCCATCGAGTGCACGCTGGTAGAGCCTGACGAGGTTGAAAATCTGCAAGCGGCGTTCCGGCCGAATACACGCCTCCTGCTGACAGAGGCCCCCACCAACCCCTACCTGCGCGTACCGGATCTGGATACAGTGACCGAGGCCGCCCACCAACGCGGCGTCCTTACCATCATTGACGCTACCTTTGCCACACCACTGAACATGCTCCCTTTGACCCATGGCGTTGATCTGGTGATCCACAGCGCCACCAAGTACCTCGGAGGCCATAATGATCTGCTGGCGGGCGTGGTGGCAGGCGACGCCGACCTCATCGCCACGCTGCGCGAAGGCAACAACATGCTCGGCGGCGTGCCCGACCCCCAGATGCTATACCTCCTGCTACGTGGACTCAAGACGCTAAGCCTGCGCGTCGCACGGCACAACGAGAATGGGCTCCGCCTGGCCGAGTTCCTGTCGGCGCACCCGGCGGTCGCCCGAGTATGGTACCCCGGGCTAGCATCGCACCCCGATCATACCATCGCTAAGCGGATCATGCGAGGCTATGGCGGCGTTGTCACCTTCACCTTGAGGGCCGATGCGGAAGGCACGGCGCGGTTCATCGACGCGTTGGAGTTGCCTTACATGGGACCCAGCCTCGGAGGGGTAGAGAGCATCGTGGAGCAACCGGCGCTGATGTCGCACTTTGCCCTGACCCAGGAGGAACGTGACGCCATCGGCATACCTGCCGAGCTGGTGCGCTATGCTGCCGGCATCGAGGATGCCGATGATCTCATCCGCGATCTATCCCAGGCGCTGGACGTCATCCTGCCCGCCTGATGGCTTAGGAAAGGTCAACGACCATGCTAGTCTGCAAGTTCGGAGGAACGTCCCTAGGGTCGGCCGATCGCTTCGCAGCCACGGCCGACGTGATCGCCACGCGTCTGGGCCAACCCACCGTGGTGGTCGTATCCGCTATGAGCAAGACAACCAGCGCCCTAATCGAGGGAGCCCGCGCCGCTGCAGACGGACGCGTGGACGTCTATCGGACAACGCGCGAAGAGCTCGAGTCGCGGCATGTTAGCACCATTAAACAGCTCCTTCCCCTCGGACCCGATCGCCAAGCCCTCACCCAAGCCATCCGAGACCGCCTCCAGAACTATGGGCGGCTTTGTGCGAGCATCGCCACGCTGGGCGAGTATACCATGCGTGGCAACGACGCGGTGGCATCGGTCGGCGAGGAGCTCTCCAGCCGCATCCTGGCGGCTGTGCTGCGAACGCGTGGCATCCCTGCTGAGGCAATCAGCGCCACTGAGATCGTCGAGACGGACGACCAGTACGGCAACGCGACGCCCGATATGACCGCAACGGAGCGCAAAGCCCGTTCACGCCTGCTGCCGCTTCTTGCCAATGGCACAGTGCCGGTGGTAACGGGCTACATCGGAGCGACCCCACAAGGCGTGACCACCACGCTGGGACGAGGCGGCAGCGACTATTCCGCCGCCATCCTGGGCGTCGCGCTGGACGCCGAGACGGTTGAGATCTGGACGGATGTCAACGGCATCCTCACAGCGGACCCCAAGCTGGTGCCGGAAGCCACCATACTCCGCGAGCTCTCCTACGAGGAGGCCGCCGAGCTAGCGTACTTTGGTGCTTACGTCCTGCACCCCAAAACCATCGCGCCCCTGGCCCAGCGCGGCATCCGGCTCGCTATCCTGAACAGTTTCTGCCCCGAGGATCCAGGAACCGCCGTAGTGGCCGCCCCCTCCAAAGATCGAGCCATCGCACCGGCAATCCTCTCCACTGAGGGGCTGTCCCTGATCCGTCTTTCGGGCAACGGCCGCGGCTGGACGCTGCAGATGGCGTCGCGAGCCCTCCGTCGACTGGACGAAGCCGGCGTGGACGTGCTCATGTTCTCGCAGCCGTTTACCGAACGCAGCCTGAATCTCGTGGTGCGTGCGTCGGATGAGGAGCACGGCTTGCGTCTGCTCACCCGAGAGTTCGAGCGCGATGCGCGCGCGGGCTTGATGGCCGACATTGCCACGCGGCAGCAAGTGGCCTCTGTGTCAGTCGTAGGCATGCCACGGTCGCGCGCGGCCGAGGTGACCAGCTCGGCCTTCGCCGCCCTGGGGGCCCTCCGCCAACGCGTCATTGCAGTGGCACAGGCAACTACCGGGGGCAGCGTGTCGTTCATCCTGCCCGAGGAAGACGTAGAGCACGTCGTACCCTACATGCACAGCCAACTGGGGCTGTAAACCGGATCATGCTTCCGGTTGGCCCCACCACGCCTCAAAGAACGCGCGCATGTTTTCCAGCGGGACGTCCTTGTTGAACTCGGCTTGGCCGATGACGCCACCCTGCTCGCCACCTAGCGCGTCTCGCACGCGCTGCACGCCCGCGCGCACGTCATCGGGCGTGCCGAACGGCAAGATGTGCTGACGATCCAGTTCACCCCAGAAGGTGATCCGCCCCTTGAAGCGCTGGCCGATCTCCTCGATGGGCATGGTGAATAACTGCGAATTGATGGCATCCACACCGATCTCAATCAGATGCTCATACAGAGGCAAGATGTAACCATCCGAGTGCATAAAGACGGCCTTGCCGTGCGCATGGGCCACATCGCAATAGTCGTGGTAGAGAGGCTTGAAGTAAGCTTCCCACATCTTTGGTGAGATGAGCAGGGATTTAGCCGAGCCCCAGTCGTCCATGAAGAACACACCATCTACGTCGGTCTCCACTATGTAGGCAAGGTGCTGCAAGTAGTAATCGTGAATCATCTCCAGCAGCTTGAACACCTCTTTGACACCCCAACCGAGGTCGTTGTAGACATTCTCGGTGCCGCGCACGAACTGCAACCGCTCAAAGGGTCGAGGTAGACCCAACAGCGTGAACCGGTCGTGGGACGCGCACGTCCGATTGACGTCGTCAAAGCCCTTCCCAAGCATCCAGTAGGGAGGCTTCCAGTGTTCCAGCTTGGACCAGTCATCAATCGCGGGCCGCTTGACCTCGCCAATCATGCCTGGCTGGATGTTAACCCAGGTGCTGCCCCAGGGATCGGTCCACTCGCCCAGTTCGTAGCGCGGCGAGTCGTCCACCGGTTCTACATAACCGGAAGGCCCAAAGTCCGAGGGATACTGCGCCAACAACCGTTCGACCTGCTCCCGCCGCCCTTGATACAGCGCTGGCAGCGTCCAGACATCGCGAGCGATGCGGTCTACCCCTTCGAACCGTAGCGTCCGGTACACACGCTCCCGAGGTGTCAGCCCCATATCACGCCTCCTCTTGTGGTTCTGCCGCCCCAGATTGAGGACAACCATGTGCATCCTATAATAGATGCGTGGAGCAAGTGCCACAAGAATCCGCATCCAAAGGAAGACCGTGCCCAAGAACCTGGTTATCGTAGAGTCCCCGGCCAAGGCCAAGACCATACGCAAGTACCTCGGTGCCAGCTTTGCCGTGAAGGCAGCGGTGGGGCACGTGCGCGATCTACCGTCAAAGGAGCTTGGCGTCGACATCGAGAACGGGTTCAAGCCAACGTACGTGATCCCCAAGGCCAAGCTAGCCACAGTGGCAGAGCTCAAAGAGGCCGCCTCCAAGTCGGAGGTAGTGTACCTAGCCACTGACCCCGACCGAGAAGGAGAGGCCATCGCCTGGCACGTAGTGGAGAGCATCGATCTGCCACTTGCTCGCGCCCATCGGGTCAGCTTTGACCAAGTAACCAAGTCCGCTGTGACTCGAGCCCTAGCACAGCCTCGTGAACTGGACAGCAACCTGATCGATGCCCAACAGGCCCGCCGAGTACTCGACCGCTTGGTGGGCTACAAGATCAGCCCGCTATTGACCCTCGCCATCACCAAGAACTTTCGTAAGGCGCTCTCGGCGGGGCGAGTCCAGTCGGTAGCCCTGCGGCTCGTCGTGGAGCGCGAGCGCGAGATCATGGCGTTTGTGCCCGAGGAGTACTGGTCGCTAGAAGCGGATCTGGTCCACGCTGGCGAAAGCGACGTCTTTCGCGCCAAGCTCCACCAGATCTCCGGCGAGAAGCCATCTCTCACGAGCCAAGAGCAAGTGGATACGCTCATCAACTCTTTGGAAGGAGCGCAGTGGACCGTCCAGTCCGTGCGCAAGGGCAAGCGCAGACGCAAGCCTCGCCCCCCCTTTGTGACGAGCACCCTACAAGCCGCCGCATCTAGCAAGTTGAACCTGAGCCCCAGGCGCACCATGCGGCTGGCTCAGCAGCTCTATGAGGGTATCGAGGTGGACGGGGAGGCGGTAGGCCTCATCACCTACATGCGTACTGATGCCACACACGTAGCGCCCGAAGCACAGCTTGAAGCCCAGGCGTACATTGATCGCACGTGGGGAGAAAAGTACCGCCCCAAGCGCCCCCCGAAGTACCGATCCAAGATAGCCAACGCGCAGGAGGCACACGAGGCCATCCGCCCGACATCGGTGGAGCGCACCCCCAAGGCCATGGCCAAGCATCTCACCAAGGCACAAGCACGGTTGTACGACCTCATCTGGCGAAGGTTCGTC
>CAZTMY010000177.1:0-5356 GCA_964614895.1 uncultured Anaerolineales bacterium | reverse complement strand
GCAGGATGCAAGGCCACACCGAGCCTGTCTCGGCGCGCAGGATGCCAAATATGACCCCAAGCACAAAGATCGGCGGCAAGGCGCCCGGGAACACATGGACCAGCGCGAATATCAGCGATGTGAGCGAGATCGCAACCAACTTGCCAAATCGGTTTTCTAGCCCCGCCTGCAAAAAGCCCCGGAAAAACACTTCCTCCGCCACCGGGGCCACAGCGCCAGCGACTAGCAAGGCCACGAGGAATCCCCAGATGCTGCGACCAAACACCAGACCGAGTTCGGGCTGAGTGGGCCAGTTCAAGTACGAGTTCACCTGACCCCAGACAAAGGTAGAAGCAAAGGCAACCGCCAGGCCAAGCCCTACCATCCACAACATCTTCCCCCATGGAACGGCCCGCAGGCCAAGAGCTGCCAGACTGCTGCCGTACTTCCGAGGGCCAAACCACCATGCCGGTAACACCATCGTCCACTCGCCGAGTCCACCCACGGCCGCGATCGCGATTTGGGGTACCTCTAGCCCCGCAAACCGCAGTGCCAGATACACCACAGCCATCGCCAGAATGGTCAAGCCAACAGCCATGCCCGCCGCGAGTGAGCCGAGAACGACGTCCTTCAGCCCCCATTGCGCTCTCACATCTGAGCTTGTTTCCACGCCCTTCTCCTACCTGACTGCGATCACAGCGTCATGGTCCAAGGGAGTGGACGCTGCTTCGTTGACACAACAACCTGCTTGGCTATACTAGCTGTTACTATGCTCAATGCCAAACGCATCGACTTGCACACTCATTCGCTCCTTAGCGACGGCGAGCTTCTGCCTTCAGAACTGCTGCGCCGAGCTAGCGCCTTGGGCCATGCTGCCGTAGCCATCACCGACCACGCAGACGCCAGCAACATGGAGCTCGTCATCAACCAGTTGCGACGGCTGCTAGAGGCGCAACCCACCGACTTTCAAGCAGCTCTCCTAATCGGTATCGAACTCACGCACATAGCCCCAGCGAGCATCGACGGTCTGGCCCGCCGTGCCAAGGATCTTGGTGCTGAGGTGGTCGTGGTCCATGGCGAGACGATCGTCGAGCCTGTAGCTCCTGGCACCAACCTGGCCGCCGCCAAATCCCGCGCGGTTGACGTGCTAGCTCACCCCGGGCTGATCACAACCGAGGTAGCCCGCACCCTAGCTGAGCGTGGCGCCCTCTGTGAGCTTACCGCTCGCAAGGGCCATTGCCTCACCAACGGCCACGTCGCGCGCATCTGCGTCGCGGCAGGCACCAAGATGGTCGTCAACACGGATGCTCACGCCCCCTCTGATCTGGCAACGCTAGAGTTCGCCCGCTCCGTGGCTCAAGGCGCTGGCCTCGCGCCCGATCTGATCGATCAAGCAACGCTCACCAACCCGCGCCACTTCGTGGACCGCATCCTTGCCGCCAGAAACTAGCAATACCGATTTCCCCGGAGGTTACACGATGGCTTACCCGCCCATGCCCACTACGATGACATGCCCAAAGTGTGGAGCCACCTTTGTCACAGAAGTCCACACCATCATCGATGTAGGTCAGGATCCCGACCTCAAGGACGCCTTCCTACGTTCGCGCGTGAACTATGCCCGATGCCCCAAATGCGACTTCAAGGGACTCGTCAGCACACCACTTATCTACCATGACCCCGAGCATGAGCTGTTGATCACCTACGTGCCCCCAGAGCTCGATATCAATGGCGATGAACGCGAAAAGCTAGTGGGGCAACTGGTCAATGCCGTGATGCAGAGCGTCCCTCAAGAGCAACGCAAGGGGTATTTTTTTCAGCCCCGCACTGCCCTGACCTACGAGGGCCTTTTCGACGCCATTTACGATGCCGAAGGCATCAGCAAAGAGGCGCTAGAGCAGCACCGCCAGGCAATGCGCCTGATCAACAGCCTTCTCAGCAGCCTTGATGATGACAAGGCGCTAGACGCGTTGGTGGAAGAGCACCGTGGAGAGCTAGACTATTCGTTCTTTTTGCTGCTCAGCTCGATGATCGACGCGGCTAGAGAGCAAGAGGACTTGGGGCTCGATGCAGACCAATTGCAGCAACTCCGAGAGGCCCTGCTAGATCGCGTTGAGCCACCTGCACCACCCACTGCGGCCAAGGTCGCCACAGTGGACGATCTCATCAAGCTCCTAGAGACAGCCAAGGACGACCGGTCTTTCCAGAGCGCTGTAGTGCTCAACCGCGACAAGCTGGACTATAGCTTCTTCCAGGATCTCACTCAACGCATCGAGGCCGCCCAGGCCAACGGCGATGACAAGAGAGCCCAAGAGCTTACCGATCTTCGGCAACGGGTGCTGGACGTGATAGATAGGCAACGCCAAGCCATCCAAGAACTGGAAGACGAGGCCCACCTTCTCGTGATGGAGCTACTCGACGCGCCGGACATCGTTGCCGCTGTACGTGAGCACAAGAATGATCTGAACGATTTTGTCCTGACCACGGCCTTGCGTCTACGGCAGGCCGCCCAGCGCCGCGAGGACGAGAAACGCGCCAGCCGGCTCGACGAATTGGTCTCCGCCATCCTAGAGATCGTAGAAGAGAACTTGTCGCCCCGGCAACGCCTCATCAATCAGCTCCTGCGGGCCGATACGCTCGAAGAGAGCAATGACCTTCTGGAGGCCAACCGCAACCTCCTCGACGACGAGCTAGTTGAGGAGATCGAGGCGTACTTGAAAGAGCTCGGAGAGAACGAGGACGAGTACGAGCGTACCCAGGAACTGGTAGCGCACCTGAGAGCGGCCCTCAAGCAGATCGAGGCCAAGCGTACCGTTCAGCGGGGATAGCCGGCACCAAGCCGGTCACGGCAAGAAATCGGCGAACACGCGATTGCCCAGGAGCCGGCCGCGCTCGGTTAGGCGGATGCCGCGCGCATCCGCCTCTAGCAATTGGTCAGCGCATAGCTGCCGGATGACATCGCCGTACACCGACAGCATGGACACGCCAAAGCGGCGCTTGAAGGATCTCCAACTGACGCCGCGCGTTAGCCGGAGGCCCAGCATCATCGTCTCGCCCATCCGGCCCGCCTCGTCCAGGGTCTCACTCTCCCCCACCACCGACTCGCCCTGCGCCGTTCGCATGATATAGCCACCTAGATCGCGGATGTTCTGCGAGCGTGTGAGCCCATCATAGCTCGCAGCGGCAACGCCCAAGCCGAGGTACCGTCCATTGCGCCAGTACCCTAGATTATGTCGGCACATGTTGCCGATCACCGACCACTCACCCCCGCGCGTGACGTCACCACGCGCCCAGTTCGAGATCTCGTACTGCACATAGCCCGCCTTGCGCAGGCGCTCGGCGGCCCACGTGTACATATCCGCCGCAAGAGCGTCATCCGGACTGGGAAGCAGGCCCCCCGCCACGTCTTTGGCCAGGGGTGTGCCCTCCTCGAGGGTCAACGCATAGAGCGACAGATGCTCGGGATCCTGTGCAAGCGCTTCCTCCAGCGTCTCCTGCCAGTGAGAGAGCGCTTGGTGGGGCAAACCGAACAGCAGATCTAGGTTGACTTGATCAAATCCGGCCTCGCGTGCCAGACCAATGGCCTCCAGCGCCTGCTCCGCCGAGTGAATCCTGCCCAGCAGACGCAGCTCGTCATCGCGCAGGCTTTGCACCCCAAAGCTGATCCGATCCACCCCCAGGCGACGCAGCTCGGTCAACTGGGCGAAAGAGACAGTCCCTGGGTTGGCCTCGATGCTCGTCTCCCGCACGCGAGACAAGTTGAGTGCCTCATGACACGCATCGAAGATAGCCTTCACCAGTCGCCCGGTAAGAAGCGTCGGCGTACCACCGCCAATATAGATGGTATCAAAGGGGATTGAGCCCCACTCGGGAGACCGGCTGCGCGCCTCGGAGCACAGGGCCTCCACATAGCTGGGGATGAGATGCGCCAAGCCTGCAAAAGAGCAAAAGTCACAGTAGCGGCACTTGGCCTGACAAAAGGGGATGTGGATGTAGAGGCCTGGCATTGTAGGATGATGGGCGGGTTAGCTGGAAGCGTCGCCAGCCAGCCGTCGGCGGGCCGTACGCGCTGCGTCCTTGAGTGCTCCATGACAGGCAGTCCGAAAGGCGGCTTCATCCACGCCTGCCGGCGGTTCCTCACCCAACGCTGCCATCTCCAGATCGATCACCTGTGCCACAAAGTCATGCAAGCGTTGCTTATCACCCAACCCCACGCCGATCAGCATCTCAGCCGCGTCCTCAAGGAGAGCGGGCACTATCCAAGCGGCACCATGAGCGAGACGGATCTCCTCAAAGTGCTCTCCATGCTCATCCAAGGCGACCGCCAGAGCCAAGGTGTGCTCATTCGCCTGCGTGATTCCCAGCCCCGCGCCTTGAATACCTTCCAAAACGGACACGCGCACACGTGTCAGTATCTCCGCCGAGCTGTCCACGCGCGAGACACCATTACGGACAAAGAGCGATGCCACTGGCAGCCATTGCGACCCCGTCAGGTTGGTAATCTCGGCCTGAGCGCCAAGAGCGACCAACGCCACGTTCAACGGATCGCCACCCCACGCCGAGACGATACGCGCTCCCAGCGTCTCGCCGCCCCGACCTGCCTCCACGTGATGCCTCGCAGCCACCGACAACAGCGGAGCCAGCTTGAGGACATCTTGATGCTGAGCCAAGGCGGCAAGTTTCACCGTGCTCCCAAGTGATATGCCCTCTTTGACCGTCTCCACGCGCCGTAGCGCCGCGATCTCGGACACGTCGACCAGGTAGGCATCTTGAGGCAAAGCCATCCGGCGGCCCAACCCAGCCCAGCCCGCGACGATCCGAGCCCGACCGCGCTGCGTCGCCAGGTGAGACAGCGCCTCGGCCACCGAGGCCACGGTCACCACGCGTTCACGCGGATCGGTCATCTACCCTCGCTCGGATTCAATGACATGCCCCCGCCCTGCCGCGGAGCCTGATGGCTGGCTCTAACCACGTTGAGACAGCCGGATCTCTGTGTACACGCGCTCCACGCTGTGTCGCCGACGCTCCTTGATGCGAACAACGTCTTTCTCTGGTACGGGAAAGTAATCGAGCATCCCGACCTTCTCCACACAGTCGCGACGGCTAGCGCCGCTAGCAAAGCACTCGGCAGTGCGTCGGCGCATCTCGCTGATATAGTCAATCAACGGCTCGAGGACATCCTTGCTGCACGGAGCGCCCTCTCCCGGCACGAACACATCCACTTCCATGCTCTGCATCCGACGCAGTGAGCGGATCCACGCTAGTGTATCGGCATCGTACATCGCCGGATGCTCTCGGTTCCAGACATTGTCGCCCGCAAAGAGAACGCGCTCCTCCGGCAGATAAACTACCAACGAGGCGGACGTATGCCCTGGCATGT